>DATFES010000070.1:0-17863 GCA_035250945.1 Alphaproteobacteria bacterium
TACGTCGCCTGTGGCCGATCAGCGTCTCCGCCAACGCCAGACGGTGGATCATCGAGAACCTCTCCAAGGGCGTGATCGAAGAAGGACGGTTCCAGTTGTCTATGGCGGCGCCTTCCGGCGGCGCGGAACTTGTCGCGGAGCGGGTGGACGGCGCCTTTCGTTTCAGCGGCCTATCCGTGCAGTACCTCAAGGGACTTCCGCCGGTAGAGAAGGTCGCCGGAACCGGCAAGGTCGGATTAACCCGAGTCGATCTTGAAGCCAACGCCGGCGAGCTTGGCCAACTCAGGGTGCAGGGGGCCAAGATCGCGCTCACGGATTTCGATCGCGACGTCGAGCTTGCGTCGATCGATGTCACGGTCAGCGGTCCGTTGCGCGAACACCTCGAGCTGGTCGATCGGCCGCCGCTTGGCTTCGTCAAGGCGATCGGCCAAACGCCGGGGAATTTTGACGGCGATGCGACGGTGCGGATCAACTTCAAGTTTCCCCTGCTCGATCGCCTCAAGGTCGAAGAAATCGACATGGCGGTGACCGCCGACGTCTCCAAGTTCGGCCTGCGCGATGTGGTCCTCGGGCAGGACGCAAGAGATGGAACGCTCGCGATGCGGCTCAACAACAAAGGCCTCGATATCCGAGGGGCGCTTACCGTCGGACAGGTGGCGGCGGAAATCGAGATGGTCCGCAACTTTCAAGCAGGCGCGCCGGTGATCGGCGAAACGAAGGCGCGCGGCGTCTTTTCGTCCGCCGATCGCGCCGCGTTCGGGTTCGATCTTCGGCCCGCCGTCGACGGCCCGGTCGACGTTTCCCTCGTCTACACCGAACGGCGCGGCGGACGCAGCCAACTCGCAGCCGACATGAAGCTCGACGCCGCGACCCTGGCGATCGTCGATCAAGACTGGAGCAAGCCGCCCGGAGTGCCGGCGAATGCGCGCGTGGAAATGCGTCTCGAAAACGGCCGTCCGGTCGATTTGCCGCTGCTGCGCGCCAGCGGCGGCGGTTTGCAAGTGAACGGCCGCGGCGTATTCGCGGCCGACGGCAAAGCGCTCGCGCGCATCGACGTCGACACGCTCAAGGTCGGGCGCACCGACGTACGCGGCGGTTTTGCGCGCGGGCCGCAAGGAATTTCGATCGACGTCGAGGGGAAGGCGTTCAACGGCGAGCCATTCCTGCGCGATCGCGGCGTCGGGACTGCGAGGACGAGGCCGACCGACGGGCGGCCCGAGTTGCGCGTCGTGGCGAAGGTCGATCGACTCTACCTGGCGCCCGATCGATTCTTCGATCAATTGAGCCTCGACGGCTTTCGCTCGCCGCGACGTTGGGAGCGCATCGATCTGCAGGCGCAGACTCCGGTCGCCGGCGGCGCGAGTCAACCGGCGGCAATCGATCTCAAGACTGACACTGCTGGCCGGCAGACCCTGTACGCGCACGCCGACAACGCCGGGGCGCTGCTGAAGATCGTCGGCGCGACGCCCAACGTCATCGGCGGAAAACTCGAGCTCAAAGGCGCCACCGACGCATCGATCGCCGAGGCGCCGATCGTCGGCAGGATCGAAATGAAGGAATTCCGATTGGTCAACGCGCCAGGGTTAGCGCGGATTCTCAGCATCGCGCTGTTGACCGGAATTCTCGACTCGCTCCAGGGCGAAGGCATCGGCTTCACGCGTCTTTACGGTGAATTCGAGGCCTTCGACGCCGAGATCAAGATTCGCGACGCGCGCGCTTACGGATCGGCGCTCGGGATCACCGCCAAGGGATCGCTCGACCCGGGGTCAGAGTCGGTCAAGCTGAGCGGGACGTTGGTTCCCGCCTACGCGCTCAACAGCGTATTCGGCAATATCCCGCTGCTTGGCCGCATTCTCGTTCCCGAAAAGGGGGGCGGATTGTTCGCCGCCAATTACACCATCAGCGGACCGATTGCCGATCCCGAGGTCTCGGTGCAGCCGTTGTCGACGCTGGCGCCGGGATTCCTTCGCGGGCTGTTCGACCTTTCCGAGGACGGCAAGGGACCGCCGCCGAGCTTCGAGCCCGATCCCAACCAGCGCCGCGACGGGCAGTAAAGGTATCAAATCAGACGACGCGCACCAAAGCGTGACGTTTCTTGCCGGCGGTGAGCTTGATGAATCCATCCGGCGTTAGCTGACCGCTGGTCACCGATTGCTTCGTATCGCGAACAACCTCATCGTTGACTCGCGCGCCGCCCTGCAGGATTAAGCGTCGAGCGTCGCTGTTGGTCGCGCTGAGCCTCGTTTCGACGAGGAGTTCGTATAACGGCACGCCCGAATCGAGTTCAGCGCGCGTCTTGCGCACTGTCGGCAGATCGCCCCCGGCCGCCCCGTCCTCGAAGGTCCGTCGCGCCGTCTCGGCGGCCTCGCGCGCGGCCGCGTCGCCATGGCACAGCTTGGTGGCCTCGAAAGCCAATATCTTCTTCGCCTCATTGATCTCGGCGCCGGCGAGCCCTTCCAGTCGAGCGATTTCGGCTAGCGGCAGGTCGGTGAAGAGCTTGAGGAATCGACCGACATCGCCATCGTCGGTGTTGCGCCAGTACTGATAATAGGCGTAAGGCGCCAGGCGCTCGGGGTTGAGCCAGATGGCGCCCTGCGCCGTCTTGCCCATCTTGGCGCCCGACGCAGTGGTGATCAGCGGCGTCGTCAGCCCGAACAGCTCGAAATCGGCCGCCCGACGGCCGAGCTCGACGCCCATGACGATGTTGCCCCACTGATCGGATCCGCCCATCTGCAGCCGGCAGTCGTGGCGGCGCGCCAGCTCGACGAAATCGTAGGACTGTAGAACCATGTAGTTGAACTCGAGGAACGTCAGCGGTTGATCACGCTCGAGCCGCAGCTTGACCGAATCCATGCCCAGCATCCGGTTGACCGAGAAATGCCGGCCGATATCGCGCAGAAACGCGATATAACGAAGGTCATCGAGCCAATCGGCGTTATTCGCCATGATCGCGCCGCTTGGCCCGTCGTCGAACGACAGGAAGTTGGCGAAACTACGCCGGATCGCCGCCATGTTCGACGCGATCGCCGCTTCCGACAGAAGCTGCCGCGTCTCGTCCTTTCCCGACGGATCGCCGACCTTGGTGGTGCCGCCGCCCATCAGCGCGATCGGCCGATGCCCGGTGCGCTGCAGCCAGCGAAGCATCATGATCGAGACGAGGTGGCCGACATGCAGCGAATCGGCGGTGCAATCGTAGCCGACATACGCGGTGATCCGGCCGTGCGACGCGGCACGATCCAACGCCTCGGGATCGGTGCATTGATGGATGTATCCGCGTTCGGAAAGCGCGCGGAGAAGATCGGATCGAAACTTGGTCATCGCTTGAACGCGTGCGCCGGGCGCGCGGAATGCTTGCCCGCGGCGGCGGTGATTTAGCACAATCGCACGCGAACCGACAACGACATGGATCGCACCCGTGATTGGCCCCGGAAATGAGCGTCCTTGCCCAAGACTGACACCATGCTGCGCGCCCTCGGGCTGATGAGCGGCACGTCGCTCGACGGCGTCGATGCGGCGCTGGTCGAATCCGATGGCCGCACGATCGCTGCCACCGGCGCGGCGCGGACCTATCCCTATTCGTCGAACCTGCGCGAGCGGCTCCGTCGCGCGCTTGGCGGCCGCCAGCCGGTCAAGGCGGTCGAGCGCGACATGACACTGGCGCACGCCGCCGCCGTCGGCGCATTGCTGAAAGAGGCAGGCTTGACGCCGGCGGGCATCGACGTCATCGGCTTCCACGGCCAAACGATCGTCCACCGCCCGCGCGAGCGTTTCACGTGGCAGATCGGCGACGGCGGGCTGCTCGCCCAGCGGACAAAGATCGACGTGATCGGCGATTTTCGCAGCGCCGACGTTGCGGCGGGGGGCGAAGGCGCCCCATTCGTGCCGATCTTCCATGCCGCCCTTGTGGCGACAATGCGGCGGCCGCTCGCGGTGTTGAACGTCGGAGGCGTCGCCAATGTCACTTGGATTGGTCCGGAGGCCGATACCGGGGAAACCGGCAAGGGGCTGTTGGCCTTCGATACGGGCCCGGGTAACGCTCTGATCGACGATTGGATGCTGTCCCGCCTGGAGGCGCCATGCGACGCCGGCGGCGCGGCGGCGGCGGCCGGGCTTGTCGATCGGGCGGCGTTGGCGGCGCTTATGAGCCACGCTTATTTCGAGCGGCAGCCCCCGAAATCGCTCGATCGCAATGCCTTCGATCCGGCGCCGATCGCCGGCCTATCAACCCAGGACGGCGCCGCGACGCTGACCGCGTTCACGGCCGAATCCGTGGCGGCGGCGGCGCGCTATTTTCCTGCGCCGCCGCGGGCCTGGATCGTCACCGGCGGCGGTCGTCGCAACCCGACGCTGATCTCCATGCTGCGGGCAGCCCTCGGCGGGGAGGTGCGAACGGCCGAAGAACATCGCTGGAATGGCGACGCACTCGAGGCGCAGGCCTTCGCATTCCTGGCGGCGCGGTCAATTCGCGGCCTGCCTCTGAGTTTTCCCAGCACCACCGGCGTTTCGCGCCCGATGTCAGGCGGCCGGCTTTTTCGCAAGCCCTGAAGGCCGGCTTCAGCGCGCGGAGGCCTTGCTCTTTTCGCGCTCGCGCGAATCCCGCGTGGCGCTCCGCCCGGCGGTCGGCGGCTTGAGCGCCTGGGTCAGATGCTCTTCCACCAATGCTTGCAATTTTTCGAGACGATCGGTGAAGAAATGGTTCGCGCCTCTTATGACGCGATAGTCGATCTTGATGTCGCGCTGCTTGCCGAGCTTTTCGGCGAGACGGCGGGACGCATCCTCGGGCACGACCTCGTCCTTGTCGCCGTGAACGATCAGGCCCGAAGACGGGCACGGCGCAAGAAATCCAAAGTCATAAATATTGGCCGGCGGGGCCACGGATATGAATCCGTCGATTTCCGGCCGACGCATCAAAAGTTGCATGCCTATCCACGCGCCGAAGGAGAACCCGGCGATCCAGCAGCCGGCGGCGTTCGCGTTATACGCTTGCAGCCAGTCGAGGGCCGAGGCCGCGTCGGTCAGTTCACCCTCACCGCGCGCGAACGACCCTTGCGAGCGGCCGACGCCACGGAAGTTGAACCGCAAGGTCGAAAAACCAAGCCGCGTGAACGATTGGTTGAGTGCGTAAACGACCTTGTTGTGCATCGTGCCGCCGTGCTGCGGATGGGGGTGCAACAACAGCGCAATCGGCGCCCGTTCGCCGCGACCAGCCGGCAGATACCGACCCTCCAGGCGACCGTCCGCGCCGTTGATTATTACGTCAGGCATTGCCGCTCCCAGGGCGCGCCCGAGAGGCCGCGAATGCCCCGCGTGGCAAGCCAATTCCGATCATGTTTGTCGGAAATATAAATATTGTATTTCAAGTGGTTGAGTATTCTTTTGGTTCAATACTTGACTAGCTGGGTCGGGTAAAATATATCTGCCCAAAGCAGGCCTCGGCCGGGCTCGCACGCGGGCTCGTTCGACGGTCCGCCCTCCTGTCGGCGAGTGCGAAGCATACTAGGTAGTCGAAGCCATGAACTTCAAGAATCTTCGTGACGACATCGACGCGATCATGGCCCGCGATCCTGCAGCCCGCTCGCGGCTGGAGGTGGTGTTCTGTTACCCCGGATTCCACGCCGTATTGCTGCATAGGCTGGCGCACGCCGCCTGGCGTCGCGGCTGGCGGCTTGTCGGCCGGTTTCTTTCGCATCTCGGCCGCGGGTTGACCGGGATCGAGATTCACCCCGGCGCCGTCATCGGTCGTCGCATGTTCGTCGATCACGGCATGGGCGTGGTCATCGGCGAGACCTCCGAGATCGGCGACGATGTCACGCTCTATCAAGGCGTGACGCTCGGCGGCACCTCGCTCAATAAGGGAAAGCGGCATCCGACGCTCAAGGATGGGGTCATCATCGGCGCCGGCGCCAAGATCCTCGGACCGTTGGTGATCGGCGTGAACGCCCGCGTCGGCTCGAACGCCGTGGTGCTTGCCGACGTACCGGACGGCATCACCGTTGTCGGAATCCCCGCCAAGGCGGTGATGCGGCAGGCGGCGCAGCCCAAGGATTTCTGCGCCTATGGTTCGACCCCCGACATTCCCGATCCGGTGGCCCGCGCCATGGACAGTATTTGCTCCGACGTCGGCGCGCTGCGGGCGCGCGTCGCCGAGCTCGAAGGCTTGCTGGCGGCGCTACGCGATCAGATCGAGGCGACGGAACTCCCCGCCGCGGCAAAGGCTGCCGAGGCCAAAGGGGTCGAATTCGCCATCAAGGGAGAAAATCGGTGAAGCTCAGCACCAAGGGACGTTACGCCGTCATGGCGATGGTCGACCTTGCCAGCACCAGCAAGGGGCAGCCGGTGGCGCTTGCCGACATCGCCGAGCGGCAGGAGATTTCCCTCTCCTATCTCGAGCAGCTTTTTTCCAAGCTGCGCAAGGGCGGCTTGGTGAAAAGCGTGCGCGGACCGGGCGGCGGCTACCTGTTGGCGCATCCGGTCGATGCGACGCGAATCTCCGACATCATCCTCGCCGTCGACGAACCGATTCGCGCTACACGTTGTGCGCCGGGATCGCCGTCGGGCTGCGTGTCGAACCGGAGCCGGTGTCTCACCCATGATCTGTGGGAAGAGCTCGGCAACCAGATTCATCTTTATCTGAGCTCGGTGTCGCTCGCCGATGTCTGCAACAAGCGCGTGCTCGGAACGAGCGGGGTGATCGAACACGGTCCGCGCGAGAAGTCGCCGATGGTCGCGGCGGACTGATCGAGTAGTCAAGGGAGCAATGGCGATACGATGACCCGTCCGGTGTATCTCGACTACAATGCCACCGCGCCGTTGAGGCCGGCGGCGCTCGAGGCGATGCGCGCGGCGCTCGCCGAGACGGGCAATCCGTCGTCGGTGCATCGTTTCGGGCGTTTGGCGCGGCGGCGCGTCGAGGAGGCGCGCGCTTCGGTCGCGGCTCTGATCGGCGCGCGGCCGTCCCAAATCGTCCTCACCAGCGGCGGGACCGAGGCGAACAATCTTGCGCTCGCCCAGCCCGCCGCGCGCGTACTTGTGTCGGCGATCGAGCACGATTCGGTCCGCGCCGCGGCACCTTCCGCCATTTCCATCCCGGTCGACCGCGCAGGAATTGTCGAACTCGCCGCGCTCGATCGGCTGCTGGCGAATAGTGACGGCCCGGCGCTGGTCGCGATTATGTTGGTCAACAACGAAACCGGCGTCATCCAGCCGGTGGCCGATGCCGCGCGTATCGCGCGCGCCCGCGGCGCGCGAATCCATTGCGATGCGGTCCAGGCGGCCGGCAAGCTCGCGGTGGATTTCGCCGAGCTTGGCGTCCATACGATGGCGATTTCGGCGCACAAGATCGGCGGGCCGCTAGGCGTCGGCGCGCTTGTCGTCAACGACGCCGTCGCGCTTTCGCCGATGCTGCGCGGTGGCGGACAGGAACGCGGATCGCGCGCCGGAACCGAGAATGTCGCCGGCATCGTCGGTTTCGGAGCCGCCGCGCGCTTGGCGGAAGCTGAATTGACGAACATGCCGGCGGTGGCAGCGCTACGCGATGCGATGGAAGCGCGGCTCGATGCGGCAGCTACGGTTCTCGGCCGCGAGGCGCCGCGGGTCGCAAACACCAGCTGCATCGCTATGCCGGGCGTCGCCGCCGAGACGCAAGTGATGGCATTCGATCTCGCGGGAGTGGCAGTCAGCGCCGGTGCAGCTTGCTCATCGGGCAAGGTGCGCGTCTCGCATGTCCTGCAGGCGATGGGAGCCGGCGATCTTGCGGGCGAGGCGATTCGCATGAGCTTCGGTTGCGAGACGACCGCGGCCGACATCGATCGCTTCATCAAAACTTGGATTGGGCTGTGGGCCCGCCTCGGCGCGCGCGTAGGCCCCGTTGAACGCGGCGCAAGCGCGGCCCCAGCGGCTTGAAAGAAGGAACAGGGTAATGAGCACCGTCATGACGACCACCGCGACCAATGGCGGCGCCGATCGCCGCAACGCGCCGACGAAGCCGATATATCTCGACTACCAGGCGACCACGCCGCTCGATCCGCGCGTGCTCGAGGCGATGATCCCCTACTTCACGGAGAAGTTCGGTAATCCGCATTCGCGCAACCACGCCTACGGCTGGGAAGCCGAGGAAGCGGTCGAAAAAGCGCGCGAGCAGGTGGCCGAATTGATTCACGCCGATCCGCGCGAGATCGTTTTCACTTCGGGCGCCACCGAATCGAACAACCTTGCCATCGCCGGCGTGGCGCGTTTTTACAAGGATCGTAAGAACCACATCATCACCGTGGTGACGGAGCACAAATGCGTGCTCGACACCTGCCGTCATCTCGAGCAGGAAGGTTTCGACGTCACCTATTTGCCCGTCAAGGCGGACGGGCTCGTCGACCTCGACGCGCTGAAGCAGGCGATCACTGCGAAAACCGTCCTGGTATCGATCATGGGCGTGCACAACGAGATCGGCGTCATCCAGCCGCTCGCCGAGATAGGCGCCATTTGCCGCGCGGCCCGCGTCTTCTTCCATACCGACTGCGCGCAGGCCTTCGGCAAGATTCCGCTCGATGTCGAGGCGATGAAGATCGACTTGATGAGCATCTCCGGCCACAAGATCTATGGGCCGAAGGGCGTCGGCGCGTTGTATGTGCGGCGCAAGCCGCGTATCCGCCTCGTTCCGCTCATACATGGCGGCGGCCAGGAGCGCGGTATGCGCTCGGGCACGCTACCGACGCCGCTTTGCGTCGGCCTGGGCGAAGCCGCGGCCATCGCCAAGCGCGAGATGGCGAGCGAAACCGAGCGTCTTACCGCGCTGCGCGACCGTTTCTATCGCAAGATCACCGATCGTCTGCCCGAAGTGTACCTCAACGGCGATTTCGCTCAACGCATCCCGGGCAACCTCAATCTCTCGTTCGCCTATGTCGAGGGCGAGGGGCTGATGATGGGGATCAAGGACCTTTCGGTATCTTCGGGGTCGGCGTGCACTTCGGCGTCGCTCGAGCCGTCCTATGTGCTGCGCGCGCTCGGCGTCACCGAGGATTTGGCGCATACATCGCTGCGCATTGGCTTCGGACGCTTCACGACCGAGACCGACGTCGAATACGCCGCCGACCGTATTGTCGAGGCGGTGCAGAAACTGCGCGATTTGAGCCCGCTCTGGGAGATGGCCCAGGAGGGTATCGACATCAAATCGATCCACTGGGCGGCGCATTGATCGGACTGGCAACTGCCCCGGCCAACCGCCATATTGGAATAGGAACAAGGAGCACGGACAATGGCCTACAGCGAAAAAGTCATCGACCACTATGAGCACCCGCGCAACGTAGGCGCACTCGACAAGGACGATCCCAGCGTCGGCACCGGACTGGTCGGCGCGCCGGCCTGCGGCGACGTCATGAAGCTGCAGATCAAGGTGACCGCGGAGGGGATCATCGAGGACGCGAAGTTCAAGACCTTCGGGTGCGGCTCGGCGATCGCCTCGAGCTCGCTCGTCACCGAATGGGTCAAGGGCAAAAACGTCGACGAAGCGGCGACCATCAAGAATACCGAGATTGCGCGGCATCTTGCGCTGCCGCCGGTCAAGATCCATTGCTCGGTGCTGGCCGAGGATGCGATCAAGGCGGCGGTCGCCGATTACAAGAAAAAGCGCAACGGAAATTGATCGCACGCGATTCTATGCGGAGCACGACGTGAACGACATTACTCGAACCGACGCCGCCACCGACGCGACGCCGCAAGAGGCGGGAAAACGCGCGCCGCGCCCGCGGCCAGCCGCGATCGGCGTGACGACGGCGGCGGTGGCGCGCGTCAAACAGCTGCTCGAAAAACGCGGTAAGCCGTCGGCCGGCGTGCGGATCGGCGTTCGCACCCGCGGCTGCTCGGGACTGCAATACACGCTCGAATACGCCGATCAGCGAAATCCGATGGACGAGGCGGTCGAGGTCGAGGGCGTCACCATCTTGATCGATCCCAAGGCATCGATGTTCGTTTTCGGCACCGAGATGGACTACGTCGAGGAGGCGCTGAAGGCCGGCTTCGTGTTTCGTAATCCGAACGAAAAAGGGCGATGCGGATGCGGCGAGTCGTTCCACGTTTGAGCATGCGGGCGCGCAGCGCCGACAAACGGCCGGCGCTCCGCCGGCCGTTCAGTTTTTACGGAGCAGTGCGGCCGACCCTGCCGTGCCGCAAGACGACGCCGGAGCAACGATGAACGAGGCGGCGCCACATCCTGTCGACCCGCGGCGGGCGTCGGCGACGGCGCAATGCTGGTCGTGCGGCGGCGCGCTGGCGCCCGAAGCGCTGTTTTGCGCCGCCTGCCGATCGGTGCAACCGCCGCGCGCCCTCGACCATTTCGCGCGGCTCGGCCTTTCGGTCGATTTCGCGCTCGACGAGAATGAGCTCGACCGTCGGTACTTCGCGTTTCAGCGCCAGCTACATCCCGATCGCTTCGCGACGCGCAGCGCGCGCGAGCGCGCGATTTCGCAGAGCCAGGCGGTCGCCTTGAACGAGGCCTATCGGGTGCTGAAGGACCCGCTTAGCCGCGCCGATTACCTGCTGAAGCTCAAAGGGATCGCCGCCAATCCCGATGGATGCCATACGATCAGCGATCCGACGATCCTGATGGAACAGTGGGAACGCCGCGAAAATCTGTTGTCTGCCAAAACCGCCGGGCAGGCGGCGGCGATCGCCAGCGAAGCGCTGTCGCATGTCAAGGAAAGCGTCGCCGCCATCGCCGACGCCTTCCATCGCGACGATCTCGACGCCGCTGGGCGCGAAACGACGCGGCTGAAGTACCTCGTCAAACTGGTCGACGAGGCGCGCGGCCGCAAGCATGCACTCGCCGGCGAAAGGGCGGATGCGGGTTGATGTCCGAGGTGCTGCTCCAAATCCACGAGCCGGGCGAGACGCCGCTGCCGCATGATGATGCGGGCGGTCTCGCGGTTGGCGTCGATCTCGGTACGACGAATTCGGTGGTGGCGATCGCCCACGACCAGAAACCGGAAGTCCTGCGCGACGAGACGGGCCAGGGTCTTGTACCGTCCATCGTCGCCTATCGTAAGGACGGCCAGATCATCGTCGGCGATCCGGCGCGCCGTCTTTTGCTCGAACAGCCGGAAATCGTCGTCGGCTCGATCAAACGCCTGATGGGGCGCGGCGCCGAGGACTTGAAATCGCTCGCCGGCTCTCTGCCCTACGAGTTGGCGCCTGCCGCCGACGGCGGCATGGTGCGACTGAAGGTCGGTGAGCGCGTTCTCACCCCGGTCGAAGTCTCCGCCGACATCTTGCGCGCGGTGAAGATGCGCGCCGAAGTCGCGCTAGGCCAAAAGGTGGCCCGCGCGGTGATCACGGTCCCCGCCTATTTCGACGACGCCGCGCGCACCGCCACGCGCGACGCCGCACGGCTCGCCGGCCTCGAAGTCTTGCGTCTGGTGAACGAACCGACCGCCGCTGCGCTCGCCTACGGGCTCGACAGGGGGGCCGAGGGTCTTTACGCGATTTATGACCTCGGCGGCGGAACCTTCGATTTCTCGCTGCTGCGCCTCGAAAAAGGCGTCTTCCAGGTGCTCGCGACCGGCGGCGACGCGCAGCTTGGCGGCGACGATTTCGATCATGCGATCGCCGAGCGCTTCCTCGCCGAGCGGGGCGGCGAGGTGGACAGCACGCGCGCCAAGCTGGCCCTGGCGACGGCGCGCATCGCCAAGGAGCACCTGACGACGCACGATGATTGGCAGGGCTCGCTCGATCTCGACGGTCGGCCGTCGCCCCATCGCATCGACCGCTCGACCTTCGAGAGTCTGATCCAAGCGTGGGTCGATCGTACCATCGCGATCGTCGGGCGCGTGCTTGAGGACGCTGATATCGATCCCGCTGCGGTAAACGGCGTGGTGCTGGTCGGCGGTTCGACGCGCGTGCCGCTGGTGCGGCGCAGCGTCGGCGCGCTGTTCGGGCGGCCGCCGCTTGCCGACATCGACCCTGACGAGGTTGTGGCGCTCGGCGCCGCCTTGCAGGCCGAGGCGCTGACGCGCGGCTCGGACACATTGCTGTTGGACGTAACGCCACTGTCGCTCGGGATCGAGACGATGGGCGGCATTGTCGAGAAGATCATCGAGCGCAATACGGCGATCCCAACCGCCATGGCGCAGGAGTTTACGACCTATCAGGACGGCCAATCGGCGATGATGATTCACGTCGTCCAGGGCGAGCGCGAGACCGTCGACCGATGCCGCTCGCTCGCCCGTTTCGTGCTCAACGGCATCCCGCCGATGACCGCCGGGGCGGCGCGCATTCGCGTCTCGTTCGCGGTCGACGCCGACGGCCTGTTAACCGTGAGCGCACGCGAGAACACGACTGGCGTGGAAGCGCGGGTCGAGGTCAAGCCTACTTACGGGCTTGCCGAGGATGAAATGGCGGCGATGCTGCGCGACAGCCTCGAACACGCGCGCGAGGACATGGAACGGCGGCTTCTGCTCGAGGCCCAGGTGGACGCGCGCCGCACGGTGAACGTCGTGCGGTCGGCCCTGGCGCTCGACGGCGGTCTGCTGGGCACGGAGGAGCGCGCCGCAATCGACGACGCAGTAGCCCGCGCCGAGGCGATCGCCGCAGGCGGCGACCGACACGCAATTCGCGCCGCCGCCGAGGAGCTGGAGCGGATGACCCGGCCGTTCGCGGAACGGCGAATGGACCGCGGCATTCGAGCGGCCCTTGCCGGACGCCATGTCGACACACTACGTTCCTGACCGGTACGCCGATCAAGAAGACGAGAGAGAATCTGGCGACATGCCCAAAATGATTTTCATCGATCCCGACGGCACCCGCCACGAAGTCGAGGCGCCGATCGGTTTGTCGGTGCTCGAAATCGCGCATCGCAACAACATCGACCTCGAGGGCGCTTGCGAGGGATCGCTCGCCTGTTCGACCTGCCATGTCATCGTCAATCCGGACGACTATGAGCGGCTGAGCGAGGCTACCGAAGACGAAGAGGATATGCTCGACCTCGCTTTCGGGTTGACGCACACTTCGCGGCTTGGCTGCCAAATCATCATGACCGAAGAGCTCGACGGCCTTACCGTCACGCTGCCGGCGGCGACCCGCAACATGATGGTCGATAAGGCGAAATAATCGGGCGAAAGAGGCCAAGGGAGGAGGCGATGGCGGGACGCAAGCTGCGCTGGACCGACGTTGGCGAGATCGCCATCGCGCTCGAGGAGGCGAGGCCCGATGCCGACGTCGTCAACCTGCGCTTCACCGATCTGTGGAAATGGGTGCAGGAACTGCCCGATTTCGACGACGACCCGAACCGCTCCAACGAGAAGATCCTCGAAGCCATACAGATGGCCTGGCTCGACGAGCGGGACTGAATCGATTGCATGGCGCGCCGATCGACACCGGAGACCGCCGCGTCGCCGTGGCCCCCTGACGGTCTTTTTGCGCGCCTGCGGGCCGCCGCCGCCGTCGAATGGGGGCGTTATGTCGATCATGCGTTTGTCCGCCGGCTCGGGAGGGGCACGCTCGCCGAGCGGTCGTTTCGATATTATCTTGGTCAGGATTACCGCTTCCTGATCCATTTCGCGCGCGCTTGGGGACTCGCCGTCTACAAGAGCGAAAATCTCGGCGAGATGCGCCACGCCAGCGCCGCGCTGAGAGCGATCCTCGACGTCGAGATGGGCCTACATGTCGCGTATTGCGCCGGATGGGGGATGCGCGAGCAGGAAATGGAGGCTTTGCCGGAAGACGATGCGACCACGGCCTATACGCGGTTCGTCCTCGATCGCGGACTTGCCGGCGATCTACTCGACCTCGAGACGGCGCTGGCGCCCTGCATCATCGGCTACGCGGAGATCGCGCAAACGCTGCGATCCGATCCCGCGACGAAGGGAGCCGGCAATCCGTACGGCGAATGGATCGATATGTACGCCGGGAGCGAGTATCGCGCCGTGGCGCGCGCGGCGGCGGAAGAACTCGACCGGTTGTGGCAAGCCCGCGCCGGCAGCGGTCGCTTCGATTCGCTCGTCAAGACTTTCTGCCAGGCGACGCGCCTCGAAGCCGCGTTCTGGCAGATGGGACTTGAGGCGGCCTGACGGCGCGCCGCAATTCGGCCATCGGCTTGCCGTATAAAATCGCAATGGATATCCCCTCGATACTCGACCTCGCGCGCACGCCGGCGGGACATCTCTTGTTCCGGCCGTGGTTCGACCGCGTTGCGCTCGCCGCCCTGACGCGCTGGGTATTTCCGGCGTCGCGCCTGTGGGCGTCGGCGGAAGCGGCGGAATATCGCCTCGAGGGATTGTTGGCGGCCAATCCGGCGCTGCGACGCGCACGCATCGGGTCCGACATCTTGTTGCGCGCCTTGGCCGAAGCGCAGCGAATGCGCGCGCGCGCCATCGCCGCCGAGCGCCGTTGCGACGATCTGCTCTTTGGCGGTGTGTCGGCCGACGAAGCGACGCTAGCCGGCGCCGAGGCGGCGCGGCGGCGCGCCGGGCAAAACTTCGCGGCGACGCGGCTGCGATTCATCTATCCGGCGCGCCGCGCCGACATCGCGGCGGTCGATTTCGCCATCCCGAACGAAGACGAGCTGGTGGCGCGTCTGGGGCGGTTTCGCGATCGACCATCGCAGGCGTTCCTGCCGCCCCCCGACGCCCCGAAGATCGAACAGTCGGCGCACTTCACCGGCAAATGGGGCGTGCAATCGGTGTTGCGGTTCGCCGCGCCCAGCGCCGATATCGGCGATGCCGCCTATGCCCGGGTCTATGCGCCGCGCGATGCAATCGATCCGCCGACGCTGATCCATTGCCATGGCGTCGCGGTCGAATCGGACAGCATCGATCTGGCGATGGACGAGATCATGCCGCTGGTGACGCAAGGCGTGCGCGTCGTGCGGCCGATCGCGCCATGGCATGGACGTAGGAGGCAGTTCGGCACCTGGAGCGGCGAGCCGTTCTTCCGGCGCGCGCCGCTATCGGCGTTCACGCTGCTGTGCGGCTTGGTGCAGGAACTCGCCATGCTGATCGGCTGGAGCAGAAGGACGAGCGGCGGTCTCGTCGGCGTCAGCGGCGTCAGCCTCGGCGCGCTCACGGCGCAGCTTTCCGCGGTTCATCTTGCCGCGGCGCCGGCCGCGATGCGCCCCGACGCATTGTTTCTCGTCGCCACCAGCGACCGACTCGATCGGGTGGCGCTCGAAGGAACGCTGACCCGCGCGCTCGGCCTCGATCGGGCGCTGCGCGAGGCGGGCTGGACCGACGCGCGCCTCGAGCCGTGGCGTCCGTTCAGCGATCCGCTGGGTCCGCCATGCATGCCGCCGGAGCGCATCGTCATGCTGCTCGGCACCGAGGACGACGTAACGCCTTACGACGGCGGGACGGCGCTGGCCGAGCGTTGGCGCGTGCCCAAGGCCAATCGGTTTCACCGCCGGCAGGGCCATTTCAGCGTGTCGCTGGGCCTCCTTCCCGACGCGGCGCCATTGCGCCGCGCCGCCGCGATCCTAGCCGGGCGCGGTTGAACCTCGGCCGGAAGCCGGTATATTTCGCCCATGACCGTCGCACTCGCCCCATCCGCCGCGCGTCTCGACGGCGTTCCCGCCGGAGCGCGCGTCGTCGTCGCCATGTCGGGCGGCGTCGATTCCTCGGCGACGGCGGCGCTGCTCGTGGAGCAGGGCTATGACGTGGTCGGTGTCACGTTGCAGCTCTACGACCATGGCGCCGTGGTCGGCCGCAAGGGCGCGTGTTGCGCCGGGCAGGACATTCACGACGCGCGGACCGTCGCCGATCGGCTCGGCATCGCGCATTATGTGCTGGACTACGAACGCCGGTTTGAGCGCGAGGTTATCGATGCCTTCGCCGACGCCTATGCGCGCGGCGAGACGCCGATCCCGTGCGTCGACTGCAACCGCACGGTCAAGTTCCGCGATCTCGTGCGCCTGGCGCGCGACCTTGGCGCCGAGTGCATGGCGACCGGCCATTATGCGCGCCGCGTCGCCGGCGCAGCCAGCGCGGAGCTGCATCGCGCCGACGATGCCAGCCGCGACCAGAGCTATTTCCTGTTCGCGACGACGCAAGCGCAGCTTGAATTCCTGCGCTTTCCGCTGGGCGTGCTGGCGAAGGAGCGCGCGCGCGCCGCGGCTCGGCGCTTTGACTTGCCGGTGGCCGCGAAGCCCGACAGCCAGGATATCTGCTTCGTGCCGAACGGCCGCTACGCCGACATAGTCGCCAAGCTTCGACCGGGCGCCGATGAACCGGGCGAGATCGTCGGGCTCGACGGCGCGGTGCTCGGCGAGCACCCGGGCATCATCCATTACACCGTCGGACAACGGCGCGGGCTTGGCTTGGGCGGCGCCGCGAGGGCGGACGATGAACCGCTCTATGTCGTGCGGCTCGAGGCGGCGACGCGGCGCGTCGTCGTCGGCCCGCGTGCGGCGCTCGCCGTGAGGCGCGTGCAGTTGCGCGACGTCAACTGGATCGCCGGCGGCGGCGGGCCGCCGGGCGAGGGCGTCGAGGTGGACGTCAAGCTGCGATCAACGGCGTCCGCCGTCGCCGCGACGCTCTGTGGCGCGCAGGCAAGCACCGCCGAGATTGTGCTCGACCGGGCGGAATTCGGCGTTGCCCCCGGCCAAGCCTGCGTCTTCTACCGAGGCTCGCGCGTGCTCGGCGGCGGATGGATCGCCGAGACCGATCGCTGACAAGGAAACATCTGATTCTGCATCGAAATTTACGCTTCGCGCGGTGGCCGGCGCGGCTTGACAGCGGCGCGCGGCAAAGCGTATAGGCGAGGGCCTTTTTCGCGCCCGGGAGGGACACATGGTGTCCACGTCGCCGAGGCGCGGTCTGGTTCGGCGGCGTAGCTCAGTGGTAGAGCAGGGGAATCATAATCCCTTGGTCGGGGGTTCAAATCCCTCCGCCGCTACCAGAATCGGCGAATTTCGGAATGGAAGCAGGGGGGCGGAATCCACGCTGTACCAGGCGGTGATTTGGCGCGGGAGCGTCTCTGGCGGCGATCTCATCGGCCCGCTCCATCTTCGATCCATTCGCGATGGCATGGAGCCGCGCCGTGGCGCAAAAATCATTAACCCCCTCCAGCGGTTCTTCGCCGGTTGCGAGAAGCCTACCGCCAGGGCCGGTTTCCTCAGTCTCAATCTTGCCCGCAACGACACTCAACGCCGACTCGTTCATGCCGCCGAAACGGCTCGATTCACCCGGTTAGTCGAATCAACGCCTCGGGCCTCTTGAGCCTACGCATATAAAGGCGACTAAAGGCGACGCGATCGATGCGATGGATTAGCGATGCCCGCTAGACCATGTCCGCTCTGTAATGAGCCGTCGGCGCGCCACGAGCGCGACGTGCGCGGGATCGAACTTGTCCGCTGCGATAACTGCGGGTTCGTCTACACCAATCTTCCCAGTCGCGCCATCGCCGACGCCAACGCGGCGTTGGGAACCGAGGTCTTGGATTATTATGAGGCGACCCAAGCCGGTCTCGATCAGGTTTGGTTCGATCGCATCGCCGCCAGGTTCGGCCGCGACGGCGCACGGGTTCTCGATGTCGGATGCGGCAATGGCCTCCTCATCGAGGCGTTCAGACGGCGAGGTTGCATCGTCGAGGGCCTCGATCCCTCGCCGTGGGCGCGGAAGTCCGCCGCCGCGAAGGGGTTCGTTCTTCACCATGGGTATGTCGAGGACGAGCCCTTGCCGGCCGGCGCCTACGACACCGTGACCGCGACCTCGACCTTCGAGCACGCTCCAGATCCGATCCGGTCCGCCCGAAGCCTATTGCGGCTCGTACGTCCAGGGGGAATCCTCTACCTGTGCGGCATGCCGAACTATGGTTCGTGGGCGGTCCGGGCCGGACTTGCGACGTTTCGCCACAACAACCCGCCCTGGCACGCCAGCTTTTTCACGCC
>DATFES010000103.1:0-3750 GCA_035250945.1 Alphaproteobacteria bacterium
TTGACGTAGCGCGACAATCATCGACCAGATCGAACCGGGAGGAATACGCATGACGAAGATTCGGCTCGTATCGACTCGCCGCTCGTTGCTCAAGGGCGCCGCGGCCATCGCCGCCGGAACGGCGGCGCCGGCGATCCTGTCACGGCTTGGCCACGCCGCTTACCCGGAACGAAATATCAAAGTGGTGATTCCGACCGCTCAGGGCGGCGGCGCAGACCGGCTGGCGCGCGCTTTCAGCGACGCTTGGCGCAAGGCGCTCGGGGCGGCATTCGAATTCGAGTTCTTTCCCGGCGGCGCCGGCCAGGTCGGCTACGAGATCTTCACCGGCCGCCGCGACAAGGATGCGTACAATCTCCTGTTCGGAAACATGGGACCGGAGATGATCATGTACGTGCTGCAGAGCCCGAAGTACAAATTTCCCGACGACTATTTCTATTTCTGCCGCATCGACGTCGACGATTCTTCGCTTTACGTTCGCGCCGAAAGCCCGTTCAAGCGCATCGAGGACGTAGTCGCCGAGGCGAAGAGGCGCGTCGTCACCGTGGCGACCAGCCGGCTCCCTCACCCGGCGTCGATCGGCGTGCTTGCGCTGGGCGACGCAACCGGCGCGAAATTCAATCTCGTTCCATACGGCGGCGGCAACCCGACCATGGTCGCCACGCTCAACGGCGAGGTCGACTGCGGCGTGTTGCCCGTCGCCGAGCCGATCAAGATCGGGGAAAAGGTCCGCGTGCTTGGTGTCTTCAACGACGTAAATCTGCTCGCTGCAAAGACCGGCGACGCGCCGCCGGTCAATAAAGTGTTCGGCACCAAGATTCCCGATCTTTACTCCTCCCGCGCCTGGGCGGTCCATACCGAGGCGGCGGACAAGTTCCCCGATCGATTCAAGTTGCTCAACGAATCCGCCCAGGCGGTATTCAAGGATCCGGCGTTCAAGGAGATTTACGAGAAGACGGCCGGCTCGTGGCAGCAGGTCAGCTACGGCGGCCGCGATGTCTGCACCAAATACGCGCAAGGTATGGTGGAGTTGGCGAATCGCTACAAACCGCTGCTTACCGCGAAAAAATAGGCGAAACGTCGCGTATGCCGAATTCCACGCCGCGCGATGGCGGGCGAGAGATAGTCGGCGGCGATCTCGTACTTCCCGGGCTCGCCGTCGCCTTCACCGCATATTTTTTCTATTCGGTCTGGGATCTCTCGTGGGAGGCCAAGGCCAACGCTACGATCATCGGCGTCACGCTGCTTGTTCTGATCGGCATGTTCGTGATTCGCGCGACGCTCAAAGTGATGCGCGATGGCGCCGGCATTGGCCTCGAATCGCTGTTCGAACCGCGATCGGCGCTGGGGCCACGCTTGTCCGTCGTCGCGTTCACCGCGCTGTTCGTTGTCGTGCTGCCGTGGCTTGGCCTGACCCTTGGCCTGTTCGCGCTTGTCGCCGGCCTGATGCTGGTGCTTCGCGCCGGCTCGTGGCGCGCCGTGGTCGCGACTTCGGCGACGGTCTCTATGGTGGCGTATCTGCTATTCATCGCGCTTCTCAACTCGCGCTTGCCCCGCGGTCCGATCGAGAAGCTGCTCGCAGCGCTGTTCTGAACGAGGATCGGCGTGGGCTGGGATCCAGGATTTCTCGCCGAGCTGGTCGCGACGTCATTCGGCTATTGGTGGATCATCGTCCCCGCCGTGCTGGTCGGCATTGTTGTCGGCGCAGTGCCGGGGTTCAACGCGCAGAATACGCTCATCATCCTGCTGCCGCTGACGCTGACCCTGGACGTCGAGAAGGCGCTCGTCTTCATGGTGTCGCTCTATTGCGCGACGCATCTCGGCGGCGGCATCCCGGCGATCCTGGTGAACATCCCGGGCACCGGCGGCGCCGCGGCGACGACGCTCGACGGCTATCAGATGGCGCGCAAGGGGCAAGCACAGCAGGCGCTCGTCCTCTGCTTCACCTCCTCGGTGTTCGGCGGATTGATTACATCGGTCGCCACCGTGGCGTTGCTCCCCTGGCTCGCGCAGATGGGCTATGTCATGCGCAGCGTCGAGATGGTCGTCATCATGCTGTTCGGCCTGACGCTGATCGCCGTAATCGCCGCGCGCGATACGCTGAAGGGCCTTATCGCCGGTCTGTTCGGGTTGTTGATCGGCGCTATCGGCACCGACCACATCTACAACACCCCGCGCGCCACCTTCGGCTTTCTCGAGCTCCTTGACGGGGTGCCGCTCGTGCCGGCGCTGATCGGGCTCTTCGCCATATCGGAAGCGCTGGTGATGCTCGAGGAGGAGACGATCGTCAAGCGCGACAATCAGGCGCGCGCGGCGCAGGCAAGCTGGCGCGAGACCGTCGAAGGCCTGAAATGGTCGCTCAAAGGATGGTGGCAGATCGTCTGGACCGGGTTCATCGGACTGATCATCGGCGTGATACCGGGCGCGGGCGCCAGCATTGCATCGTTCGTCGCCTACCAGCAGTCGCGAATGTTCTCGAAGACTCCCGACCTCTATGGCACCGGCCATCCCGCCGGGGTCCTGGCGCCGGAATCGGCCAACAACGGCGTCACTTCGGGAACGCTCGTACCCCTCATGGCGATCGGCGTTCCCGGCGGCAGCACCGCCGCGGTAATGATGATCGTCCTGCAGTACCACGGCGTGGTGCTCGGGCCGCGGCTGTTTATCGAAAGCCCGAGCCTCGCCTATGGCGTGTTCGTCGCCATGGCGGTGTCGTACGTCTTCATGATATTCACGATCCTGCCGCTGGCCCGTTATATGGCGCGCGTCACGCTGGTGCCGACCGGCATCTTGGTGCCAATCATCGTCGCATGCACCATCGTCGGCGCCTTCGCCGATCGCGAGTATCTTTTCGACATGTGGCTGGCCCTGGTCTTCGGTGTGCTCGGTTACATCGCCCGCAAGACCGGCTACCATGTCACCGCGCTGCTGATCGGCATCATCATCGGGCCGCTGTTCGAGCAGTACCTGGTTCGAGCGTTGCGTATCTCGCAGGGCGATTTATCGATTCTGTTCTCGTCGAGCATTGGCAACGTGCTATGGGGACTGCTTGTCTTGTCGCTGATATTGCCCTATCTGCGGCGCCGACCCAAGCCGGTGTCCGAGGAGTCGACCGGCTGATTCCTGATCACGCTATCGCAGAGGTGATCGATGAATGAGATGTCGCCCATCGTCTCCGAACCGGTGAACGGCTTCGAACACTGGACCCGCAAGGGCGACGTGAAGCTGTTCATGTGGGAAAAGCGTGCGGTCGACCCGGCCGTTACCAAGGGAGTCGTCCTATTCGTTCACGGCTCGTCCATGGCCTCGCAACCGACTTTCGATCTCCAAGTTCCCGGACGGCCCGATTCGTCGGTGATGGATTGGTTCGCCAAGCGCGGATACGACACCTGGTGCGTCGACATGGAGGGCTATGGCCGGTCCGACAAGCACCGGAATAACAACGCCGACATCGCCCAGGGCGCCGACGATCTTCTCGCCGCCGCGACCTATATCGGCTCGCTGCGCGGAAATCGTCCGCTCTCGGTCTACGGCATATCGTCGGGCGCGCTGCGCGCCGCGCTCTTCGCGCAGCGCCATCCGGATCTCGTTGGCCGACTGGCGCTCGACGCCATGGTATGGACCGGCGAAGGCAGCCCGACGCTGGCCGAGCGGCGGAAGAAGTTACCGGAATTCCGTGCCAAGAACCGGCGGCCGATCGATAAGGCGTTCGTCTACAGCATCTTCAATCGCGACCATCCGGGAACCGCCGAG
>DATFES010000427.1:0-9555 GCA_035250945.1 Alphaproteobacteria bacterium
GCGCTTCCCGACATCGTCTTGGTGGTCGGCGAAGGCGACCTCGTGCACTACGTGAACCCGGCCGCCGAGCACTTCTTCGATTCGAGCGCCAGTCATCTTTGTGGGCTCCGACTCGCCGAGATCGTTCCGGCGGACAGCCCCCTAACCGCGGTCGTGGCGCAGGTGCGGCACGCCGGCGCCTCCGTATCGGAGGAGGGAGTCACGATCGAGAACCCGCGCATCGGCGCGCATTTCGTCACCATTCGTGCGGCGCCGCTGTCCGACGATGCGCGCTTGGTCGTCGTATCGATTCACGAGCGGTCGATCGCGCGCAAGATCGACCAGCAACTCATACATCGCGGCGCAGCACGGTCGGTCACGGCGATGGCGGCGCTGCTCGCACACGAGGTGAAGAACCCGCTTTCCGGTATTCGTGGCGCGGCGCAGCTGCTGGAACAGTCCGTCCCGGACGAGGAACGCGAACTGACGCGCCTCATTTGCGACGAGACCGATCGCATCTGCGCGCTCGTCGACCGCATGGAGGTGTTCTCCGACCGACGGCCGCTCGAGCGCGGCGCGGTCAACATCCATCAAGTGCTCGAACACGTGCGCAAATTGGCGCAGAACGGTTTCGCGCGGCACGTGCGTTTCACCGAGAGTTATGACCCCTCGCTGCCGACGGTATTGGGCAGCCGCGACCAGCTCGTCCAGGTGTTTCTCAATCTGATCAAGAACGCCGCCGAGGCCTGCCCGGCCGCCGGCGGCGACATCGTCCTGTCGACCGCCTATCAGCACGGGGTCCGGCTGGCGGTCCCGGGGAGCGATTCGCGGCTCAAGCTGCCTCTCGTCGTCTCGGTTCAGGACAATGGCGATGGAATTCCCGACGACCTGCGGCCGCACCTGTTCGATCCGTTCGTCACGACAAAGGTTAACGGCACCGGCCTGGGTCTTGCATTGGTCGCCAAGATCGTCGGCGACCACGGCGGCGTGATCGAATTCGACAGCCAGCCGCGCCGCACGATCTTTCGGGTGATGCTGCCGATTCACGGCGGCGTCGACGAGACATAGGGATCGCGGCATGGGCCAATCGACGATCTTGATAGCCGACGACGACCGCGCCATCCGCACAGTGCTCGCGCAGGCGCTGGGCCGGCTCGGGCATGACGTTCGGACGACCGGACACGCCGCGACGTTGTGGCGCTGGGTCGCCGATGGCGACGGCGACCTGGTGATCACCGACGTCGTCATGCCCGACGAGAACGGCCTCGATCTCATCCCGCGAATCCGGAAACTGAGGCCCGAATTGCGCGTCGTCGTGATGAGCGCGCAGAACACGTTGCTGACCGCCGTCAAGGCGACCGAACGCGGCGCCTTCGAGTACCTGCCCAAGCCCTTCGACCTCAACGAATTGATTCGCGTCGTCGAACGCGCGCTCGAGGCGCCGCGCCAGCCGGCGGTCGCGGCGCCGTCGCAAGACGGCGCGAACGGCGAAGAGAAGATGCCGCTTATCGGCCGTTCGCCGGCGATGCAGGAGATCTACCGCGTCCTGGCCCGGCTGATGGGCACCGACCTGACGGTGATGATCGCCGGCGAGTCGGGGACCGGCAAGGAGCTGGTGGCGCGCGCGTTGCATGGCTACGGCAAGCGTCGCAACGGTCCCTTCGTCGCCATCAATATGGCGGCGATTCCGCGCGAGCTGATCGAGAGCGAATTGTTCGGCCACGAGAAGGGTGCATTCACCGGCGCGACGCAGCGTCTCGCCGGGCGATTCGAGCAAGCGCAAGGCGGCACGCTTTTCCTCGATGAGATCGGCGACATGCCGATCGAGGCGCAGACTCGGCTGCTGCGGGTGCTGCAGGAAGGCGAATACACCACGGTCGGCGGCCGCACGCGCATCCGCGCCGACGTGCGAATAATCGCCGCTACGCATCGCGATTTGCGCCAGTCGGTGCGCCAGGGCCTGTTTCGCGAGGATCTGTTCTATCGCCTCAATGTCGTGCCGATTCGCCTGCCGCCTCTGCGCGAGCGGACCGAAGACATTCCGACGCTCGTCCGGCATTTTCTCACTCAATGCGCCGCCGAGGGGCTGCCGGCCAAATCGCTCGACAACGCGGCGATGGACCGGCTCAAGAGCTATCGCTGGCCGGGCAACGTCCGCGAGCTCGAAAACCTCATCCGGAGGCTCGCCGCGCTTTACACCCAGGAGGTCATCGGCGTCGATGTAATCGAGGCCGAGCTGGCCGAGGCGGCGGCGCCGCCAGCCCCCGAAGCGCCGGAGGCCGGCGACTCGCTCGGCACCGCGGTCGAACGCCACCTCAGAACGTATTTCTCGGCCCATCGCGAGGCTTTGCCCGCCACCGGGCTCTATGACCGTGTCCTACGGGAGATCGAACGGCCGCTGATCTCGCTGTCGCTCGCCGCCACGCGGGGCAATCAGATCAAGGCGGCGCATCTCCTGGGGCTCAACCGCAATACTTTGCGCAAGAAGATCCGCGAGTTGGACATTCAAGTCCTACGCGGAATAAAATGACGAACGACTGAATCGGGCCTCCCGCGCTCCGGCTGCATTGCGATCGCGACGGAGCAATGGCGGGCGCTCATGTTGCGCGTTAGCTCCGGAATGACCACGGAATCATCGGCGATCGGCACCACGGTTTTCGTACGCCTCCGCCTATGGGCGTCGCGCGTCGGACTGTCGCGCAAGCTGGCGATCGCGCTTACCCTCGCCGCGGTCGCGGCCGGCATGGCGACTTATGGAGCGTTGACCGGAGAGGACTTCGCGCCCGATCCGCGCACCGTCCTGCTGCTGCTCAACCTCGACCTGGTCCTACTGCTGATGCTTGGCGTTGTGGTGGCGCGACGCATCGTCCAGCTATGGGCGGAGCATCGCCGCGGGTCGGCGGGGTCGAAGCTCCACGTCCGTCTGGTGCTGATGTTCAGCGCGCTGGCCGCCGCGCCGGCGATCGTCGTCGCCGTCTTTTCGGCGCTGTTCTTCAATCTTGGCGTGCAGGCGTGGTTCAGCGACAAGGTTCGCTCGGCGCTCGGCGAATCGTTGGCGGTCGCCGAGGCGTACCTCAACGAGCATCGCAACACGATCACCGCCGACGTGCGCGAGATCGCCGCCGATCTCGACCGCGCCGGAGTGCCTCTGCTGACCAATCCGCGGCAGCTGCAGCAGTTCATCGGCGTCCAGGCCGCCGTGCGCTCGCTGTCTGAAATCGTCGTGTTCGACGTGAACGGCCGCGTGTTGGCGCATTCGGGACTAACCTTGTCGCTGGTTTTCACCGAGTTGCCGAGCTGGGCGATCGAGAAGGCGCGCGGCGGCGAGATGGTCGTCTTCAATCCCGATGCCGACGATCCGACCGGCGTGCTCGGCGACCGGGTGCGCGTGCTGGTTCGGCTCGAGCGGGTCCAGGACGTGTTCCTCCTCGCCGGACGGTTCATCGAGGCGCGCGTGGTTGCGCACGTCGACCGAACGCGCGACGCGGTCGCCGCCTACGAGAGCCTCGAAGGTCGGCGTTCAGGCTTGCAAATCACCTTCGCGATGATCTTCGTCCTGGTCGCGCTGTTGCTTCTGCTCGCGGCGGTGTGGACGGGATTGGTCCTCGCCAATCGACTGGTGCGGCCGATCGGCGGGCTGATCGACGCCGCCGAACGCGTACGCGAAGGCGATCTCGGCGCGCGGGTCCCTGAAAGTCCGGACGACGACGAATTGGGCTCCCTGTCGCGCGCCTTCAACCGCATGACCACCCAGCTCGAGACGCAGCAGCGCGAGGTCGGCGAGGCGAATCGGCAGCTCGATTATCGCCGTCGCTTCACCGAGGCGGTCCTGTCCGGCGTCACCGCCGGGGTGATCGGCCTCGATGGGGCGGGGCGCATCAACTTGCCGAACCGGTCCGCGTCGACATTGCTCGGCATCGATCTCGACCGGATGATCGGCGCCGATTTCGCCGACATCGTGCCGGAGATGGCGCCGCTGCTCGAGACGGCGCGCACCGCGCCGGGTCGCGTCGCGCATGACGCCATCGCCGTGCAGCGCGACGGCAGGCGTCGCATGCTCACCGTGCGCATCGCCGGCGAGCCGCTCGAGGGCGGCGCGATCGGCTACGTCGTCACGTTCGACGACGTGACCGCGCTCGAGGCGGCGCAGCGCACGGCGGCGTGGGCGGATGTCGCGCGGCGCATCGCGCACGAGATCAAGAATCCGCTGACCCCGATCCAGTTGTCGGCCGAGCGGCTCAAGCGCAAGTATCTCGGCGAGATCAGCAACGATCCGGAGACATTCCGCATCTGCACCGAAACGATCATTCGCCAGGTCGCCGATATCGGGCGCATGGTCGACGAATTCTCGTCGTTCGCGCGCATGCCGCAGCCCGTGATGCGGCCCGATGATATCAATGAACTGGTGCGTCAAACCGTCTTTCTGCAGCGTAACGCACGGCCCGAGATCCGCTTCACCAGCGTCGTCCCGCCGAAATCGATCATCCTGCTGATCGACCCGCGCCAGGTGGCGCAGGCGCTGACCAATTTGCTGCAGAACGCGATCGATTCGATCCATAGCCGCGAACCGCCGGAAACCGGCGCGATCCCGCAGGGCGAAATCGCCGTGCGGGTGAGCATGGCGGATGGGGGATGCGTCGTCAGCGTCGAGGACAACGGCAAGGGCCTGCCGCTCGAGGACCGCGACCGCTTGACCGAGCCTTACGTGACGACGCGCGCGAAGGGCACCGGCCTCGGGCTGGCGATCGTCAAGAAAATCATGGAAGATCACGGCGGCGAATTGATTCTGGCCGATCGCGAGGGCGGCGGCGCCCGCGTCTCGTTGCGGTTCCCGGCGCCGGCCATCCGCGAAGTCGAGCGCGCGGCCGACGACGGCGACCAGTCGTCGCCGCAAAAAGCGAAGGCAGCAATCCATGGCGCATGAAGTTCTGATCGTCGACGATGAAGCGGACATCCGCATGCTGATCTCCGGCATCCTGGAGGACGACGGCCATCAGACGCGCGCGGTCGGCGATTCGACCTCGGCCTTGCAGGCGATTCGCACGCGCCGACCCAGCCTTCTCGTGCTCGACATCTGGTTGCAAGGCAGCCCGATGGACGGCCTCGAGCTGCTCGACGTCGTCAAGCGCGAGCATCCGAGCTTGCCGGTCGTCGTCATAAGCGGCCACGGAAACATCGAGACCGCCGTGGCGGCGATCAAACGCGGGGCGTACGATTTCATCGAGAAGCCGTTCAAGGCCGACCGGCTGCTCCTGGTCGTCGAGCGGGCGATCGAGGCGGCGCGTCTCAGGCGCGAGAACGAGGAGTTGCGGCTGCGCGCCGGCGCGCCGACCGAATTGGTCGGCGCCTCGTCGTTGATCAACGGCGTCCGACAGGCGATCGAACGCGTCGCGCCGACCGGCAGCCGCGTGCTGGTCACCGGCCCGGCCGGCGCCGGCAAGGAGGTCGTTGCGCGACTGATTCACGCCCGCTCGCGCCGCGCCACCGGCCCATTCGTCGTTCTCAATTGCCCCAGCATGCATCCGGACCGCTTCGAAATCGAGCTGTTCGGCGCCGAGAGCGGCGCGCTCGGCCCCGACAGTCCGTCGAAAGTCGGGACGTTCGAGGAGGGGCATAACGGAACGCTCTTCCTCGACGAAGTCGCCGACATGCCGCTCGAGACGCAAGGCAAGATCGTGCGCGTGTTGCAGGAGCAGACATTCGAGCGGGTCGGCGGGCGGGCCAAGGTCGGCGTCGATGTCCGTGTCCTGGCGTCGACCAACAAGGAGCTCAGCGCCGAAATCGCCGCCGGCCGATTCCGCGAGGACTTGTTTTATCGGTTGAACGTGGTGCCGATCCGCGTCCCGCCGTTGCGCGAAAGGCGCGAGGACATCGCTCCGCTCGCCCGCGATTTCATGGCGCGCTCGGCCGCCGCCGCCGGGTTGCCGGCGCGCGAGATCGGCGAAGACGCGATGGCGGCGCTGCAGGCCTACGAGTGGCCGGGCAACGCCCGCCAGCTCCGCAACGTGATCGAGTGGCTGTTGATCATGGCCCCCGGCGAACCGGGTACGCCCGTCCGCGCCGACATGCTTCCCCCCGAGCTCGGCGCGACGCTGCCGTCGGGTCTCAAGGGCGAGTACGGGGCCGAGATCATGGGGCTGCCGCTACGCGAGGCGCGCGAGTTGTTCGAACGCCAATACCTTCTCGCGCAGGTCACCCGCTTCGGCGGCAACATATCGCGGACGGCGACCTTCGTCGGCATGGAGCGCTCGGCCCTGCATCGCAAGCTGAAGTCGCTTGGCGTCCACGGCACCGATCGGCCGCAGGTTCTCGATTCGTAACGCATCTCTCAACGCGAGGCTGGCATGAGAGTGCTTGTCTGCGGCGCCGGCCAAGTCGGCTATCACATCGCGCGGACCCTCGCCGCCGAGGAGAATGACGTCACGGTCATCGACCAGAACGAGGAGCTGGTGCAAAAGATCACCGGCGCGCTCGACGTACAGGGCGTCGTCGGTCATGCCGCGCACCCCGACGTTCTCGAACGGGCCGGGGCGGCGAACGCCGAGCTTCTTGTCGCCGTCACCTACGCCGACGAAGTCAACATGATCGCCTGCCAGGTGGCGCACTCGCTGTTCGACGTGCCGACGAAAATCGCCCGCATCCGCGCCCAGAGCTACCTCAATCCGACATGGGCGGATCTCTACGCGCGCGACCGCCTGCCGATCGACATCATAATTTCGCCGGAAATCGAGGTGGCGCGGGCGATCGGACGGCGGCTCAAGGTTCCGGGCGCCTTCGACATGATCCCGCTCGCCGACGACAAGGTGCGGCTGATCGGCGTGCGCTGCGAGCAAGACTGCCCGATCGTCAACACCCCATTGCGTCAGCTCACCGGGCTGTTTCCCGATCTCAACATCGTCGTCGTCGGCATCGTCCGCGGCGCCAGCGCCTTCGCGCCTTCGGGCGACGATTCGATGC
Organism: Alphaproteobacteria bacterium; assembly: GCA_035250945.1. Lineage (GTDB taxonomy): Bacteria > Pseudomonadota > Alphaproteobacteria > CACIAM-22H2 > CACIAM-22H2 > DATFES01. Next base: position 6,937 of record DATFES010000427.1, read on the forward strand.
TGGTCGGCGATGAAGTCTATTTTGTCGCCGACACCGAGCATGTCGCGCGCGCCTTGCTGCTGTTCGGCCACGATGAATCCGCGCACCGCCGCGTGGTGATACTCGGCGGCGGCAATATCGGCCTGTTTCTCGCCCAGGAACTGGAGAAAGGCGAGGCGGTCGTTTCGGCCAAGATCATCGAGTTCAGTCAGGCGCGCGCCGAGTTCATCGCCGAGCACCTCGGCAAGACCGTGGTCATGCACGGCGACGCGCTCGACCCCGACATGCTCGAGCAGGCGAACATCGCCACCGCCGAAGCGGTTCTGGCGATCACCAACGATGACGAGACCAATATTCTCGCCTCGCTCCTCGCCAAACGCGCCGGCGCCAAGCGCGCGGTGACTTTGATCAACAAGTCGACCTACTCCTCGCTGGTCACCTCGCTTGGCATCGATGTGGTCGTCAGTCCGCGGGCGATCACGGTATCGACCATCTTGCAGCAGGTCCGCCGCGGCCGAATCCGCTCCGTCCACTCGCTGCGCGAGGGTTTCGGCGAGGTCATCGAGGCCGAGGCGCTCGAGACGTCGAGCCTGGTCAACAAGCCGATCCGCGACGCCGAGCTGCCGGACGGGGTGATCATCGGCGCGCTCGTTCGCGGCAAACAGGTGATCATCCCGCGCGCCGACACGGTGGCCCGGCCTGGCGATCGGGTCGTGCTGTTCGCCACCTATGGCGCCATCAAGTCGGTCGAAAAAATATTCGCCGTCCGCCTGGAATACTTCTGAGCCGGTCGGACATCGCCATCGTCGCCAACACTCCGCGGAGCCCGTCGCTCATGTCGCGCGTCGCTTACGTCAACGGACGATACGTACCCCACCGTTCCGCCCAGGTGCATATCGAGGATCGCGGCTACCAGTTCGCCGACGGCGTCTACGAAGTGGTGGCGGTGGTCGATGGACGTTTCGTCGATCTCGAGCCGCATTTGGCCCGGTTGGAGCGGTCGTCGGCCGAACTCAAGATCGCCATGCCGATGAGCCGTCGCGCGCTCGAGATGGTGATGAAGGAAGTCGTCCGCCGGAACGGCGTCGATGACGGAATCATCTACCTGCAGCTTACCCGCGGCGTGGCGCCGCGCGATCACCCGTTTCCGGCCAACGCCCAGACGCAGATCGTGATGACCGCCCGGCGCGGCAAGCCGCAACCGGCGAGCTTCGGGGAGGATGGCGTCAAGGCGATCGCGCTGCCCGATATCCGCTGGCGGCGCTGCGACATCAAATCGGTGTCGCTGCTGCCCAACGTGCTGGCCAAGCAGGCGGCGCGCGAAGCCGGCGCGTACGAGGCGTGGATGGTCGACGCGGACGGGATGGTGACCGAGGGCAGCTCGACCAACGCGTGGATCGTCACTCGGGACGGCAAGCTCGTTACCCGCAATGTCAGCGAGGCGATCCTCAACGGTATCACCCGGCTTACCGTGTTGCGATTGGCCGCCGACGAGGGGCTCGAGTTCGTCGAACGCGCCTTCTCGCTCGACGAGGCGAAGGCGGCGCGCGAGGCGTTCATCACCTCGACCTCGGCGCTGGTCTTACCGGTGACGCAGATCGACGATCGGGTGATCGGCAACGGCAAGCCCGGATCGCTGACCAGCAAGTTGCGGCAGGCATATTTCGGCTACATGCGCCCAAGCGAGAGCGCGGCCGCGCGCCCGGCCCCGTGAGCGCGCTCGCGCGGCCACGCGCCGTGCTTTTCGATTGGGACAACACGCTGGTCGACAACTGGCCGGCGATACGCGAGGCGTACAATGCGACGCTCGCCGCGTTCGGCCATGCGACTTGGACGCTCGAGGAAACCAAGTTGCGCATGCGCCGCTCGCTGCGCGACAGCTTTCCCGAGCTGTTCGGCGCGCGATGGGAGGAAGCGCGCGCGATTTTCTATCGGACCTTCGAAGCGCGCCACCTCGATGCGCTGCGGGCGATGCCGGGCGCCGAGGCGACGCTCGCCGCTTTCGCCGCGGCCGAGATCTATCTCGGCGTGGTCAGCAACAAGAGCGGGCCGATCTTGCGCAACGAAGCGGCGCATCTCGGTTGGAGCGCGCGGTTCGGCCGCCTGGTCGGCGCGACCGACGCCGCCAAGGACAAGCCGGCGATCGAGCCGGTGTTGATGGCGCTCGAGGCGAGCGGCGTGGCGCCCGGTCCGGAGGTGTGGTTCGTCGGCGACGCGGCGGTCGACATGGAGTGCGCGCACCGCGCCGGTTGCGTTCCGGTGTTGGTCGGACCGGGCGCCGGCGAAGGCGAGCAAATTCAACGCTTTCGGCCGGGCTTGCGAAGCCCCGATTTGAACCGTTTACGGTCGATATTAGAGGGGCTGTAAATTTCCCTGGAACGGATTATGTACATGGGAACGTCGGGGGCGCACCCCGGCGATGTTCGCGGCCGATCCGCCAACCGGACGGTCCCGGGCCAAAACGCGGCTCCAAGAAGCGGAAAAAGAAGGACGCACGCTCATGACCGCTGAGAAATCGCAAAACGTCCAGGATGTCTTCCTCAACCATATCCGCAAGAACAAGACGCCGGTAACGATCTTCCTCGTCAACGGCGTGAAGCTGCAGGGCATCATCACCTGGTTCGATAATTTTTCGGTGCT
>DATFES010000136.1:0-4639 GCA_035250945.1 Alphaproteobacteria bacterium
CAACGCCGAGCTCCAGGGGCGAGGATCGGCCTGCGACTTGGCCATTTCGTAATATAGCGAGCCATAGCGGTCGACGTAATCGCGCAGCCCGCCGGGGGCGTTGAGGTCGATGGTTTCGAATGGCCCCATGAACGACCATCGTAGCCCGAGCGCATCCTTGAGCGTCTTGTCTACGTCGGCGGTCGAAACGTAGCCGTCCTCGACTAGCCGAAACGCCTCGGCGAGCAGCGCCCCCTGCAGCCGGTTAAGAATGAACCCGTCGATCTCGCGGCGGATGACGATGGGCGATTGTCCGACGGATTCGTGCAGGGAGCGAGTCCGCGCAACGATTTCGGGCGCGGTCCACGGTGCGGGGGAAATTTCGACCAACGGTAGAAGGTAGGGCGGGTTGACCGGGTGCGCGACCAGGCATCGCGCACGTCCGGCGAGCCGCTCGCTGAACGCGGATGCCGGCATGCCCGAGGTGGAACTGGCGAGGATCGCGTCGGCAGACGCCAATCGGTCCAGTTCGGCGAACAGCGCAATCTTCAGATCGAGCCGCTCGGGAGAATTTTCTTGCACGTAATCCGCCTCGGCGACTGTCTCGGCGAGCGTCGGCATCGGCACGACGCGGGCGGCGATGGCGGCTGCCGGTTCGTCGATCAGTCCTGCTGCGGCGAGGTCGTCGAGACTGGCGCGAATAAGCTTCCGCGCCCGCACGGCCGCCAAGGAGTCGGGATCGTACAGCGTGACCGGCCGTCCGGCGCGCGCAAATACGATGGCCCAGGCGCGGCCGATCAGGCCAGCGCCGACGATAGCGATTTTTTCCATGAGTCGCTGGTCAGGCGAGCGTTTGCATGCCGCCGCACACGCTGAGCGCCTGGCCGGTGATGTTTTGGCCACTAGGCGTGCACAAAAACAGCGCCATGCCGGCGATGTCGTCGGCGCTCACCGTGCGCCGGAGCGACACCTTCGATAGCAATTGCGCTTTATAGGCGTCGAATGTCAGGCCGAGCGCCTTGGCCTTGGCGTCGATGACGCGATTGATGCGCTCGCCCGCGACGACGCCGGGCTGAATGGCGTTCACTCGAATGTTGAACGGCCCAAGTTCGATCGCCAGGCTTTCCGTGAAGCCGATAACCGCCCACTTGGAGGCTGCGTAGGGCGTCCGCAGGGGAAAACCGAGGCGGCCGGCAACCGACGACAGATTGACGATCGAACCGCCGCCAGCCGCCTTGAGGAGGGGCACAGCGACGCGCGTGCAATAGAACATGCCATTGAGATTGACCGCGATGGTCCGCTCCCAATCGCCGGGCGTTACGTCCTCGACCGCAGCCGTCGGCCCGGCGATCCCGGCGTTGTTCACCAGCACATCGAGACCGCCGAGGTCGCCGCGAACCTCCTCGAACAGCTTATCGACCGCGAGCGGGTCGGCGACGTCGGCCAAACTCCGGCCGACCGCGGGTAGATCGCGTTCGAACTCGCTCAGCGCTTTGCGATCGACATCGCAAATATGGACGCGGGCTCCGGCATCGACGAACGCCTTGGCGATCGCGCGGCCAATCCCGGCGGCGCCGGCGGTAACGAGCACGCGCAGATTGCGGGCGGACAAATCCATGATGGGTTCCTCGGCGCTGCAAAGGGAAGGAGTAGATGCGGATGGGCCGTCGGTCGCCGCTGCAGGTCCGAGGGCGAAGTTACCGCATGATGGTGGGCGTTTGGCAAGCGTGACCGGCGCGGCCGGTCTTTGGACGCGCCGCTACGCGACGCCAAGGGTACGCATGGCGGGCCGTCTCGGATGCCAATCCGGATAAAAAAATTGTGACGGCCTAGTCGCCGGCGATTACGGCAATATCTGGTTGGCACGACGGTTGTCGATTGATCGATCGACACGCCACCCATCACGCGAGTACGCGACACCATGCCCGACGACGCTGAAAGAAACGCAAGCGAGTTCGACACGCAAGTCCTTGCCGGTCCGCTTGACGCGGCATTGGACCGTGGCGCGGACCGACCCTCCCGAAGCGAAGTCGAAGCGGCCGTGCGGACGCTCCTGCGCTGGGCGGGCGACGATCCCGACCGCGAAGGGTTGCTTGAAACGCCGGCCCGTGTCGCCCGGGCGTTCGAGGAATGGTTCGCCGGCTATGACGTCGATCCGGTGGCGTTCCTGCAGCGGACGTTCTCGGAGATCGACGGCTATGACGAGATGGTCGTGCTACGCGACATCCGTTTCGAATCGTTCTGCGAGCATCATGTGGCGCCTATACTGGGCGTCGCCCACGTCGCATATCTTCCTGGCCGCCGGGTCGTCGGCATCTCGAAACTCGCCCGTGTGGTCGAAGTCTACGCCAAGCGCCTGCAGATCCAGGAGCGGCTGACGGCGCAGATCGCCAACACGATCGACGAGGTCTTGCGTCCCAAAGGTGTGGCGGTGGTCATCGAGGCGGTGCACCAGTGCATCAGCACGCGCGGCGTCTGCAAGCCCGGCGTCCGCCTTGTGACCAGCCGGATGCTCGGCGCCTTTCGCGCCAACCCGGCGACGCGTCGCGAATTCCTATCGCTGATCGGCGATCGGCGCGAAGGTCCGATCGGCTAGGCGCGGATCATATCGCGCATCGGCTCGACCGCGGCGCTCGCAGGGAAAACCGTGCGATCGATCGCGTCGCGCGGCAATTCGAGATGGTCGGCGAGAACGCCCTTCATCACCGCGCGCAGATCGCTGGTCGGCGCGAGGTCGCGCCCATCATAGAGCTGCGCCTGGGCCAGCCCGGGCCATTGTCCGACGACCCGGCCGCCGTTGACCGCCCCGCCGAGCAGGACAGCGATTCCGGCGGTGCCGTGGTCGGTCCCGCCCGTTCCGTTGATCGCTACTGTGCGGCCGAACTCAGTGATGACCGCAATCGTCGTCTGACCCCACGACGCTCCTAAACCCTCCTTGAGCGCCGCCAGCGCCTCGCCGAGCGACCTGAGACTCACGGACAGACGGCCATTGATCGTTCCCTGTTGGGCGTGGGTGTCCCAGCCGCCCGTCTCGATCACGGCGATGCGCGCGCCATCGTGGGCGGCGAGCAGCTTACCGACCTTACCGGCAATGGCGCGGATCGCTGCAGGCCCGCGCAATGTCTCGCGGCCCATGCGTTTTTCCTCGCCCAGGACTTCGTCGCTCATCGCCTGCGCCTTGATGCCTTCGTCGATCGCCGCGGCGAATATCGCATCGCGGCGATACATAGCGGCGAGGCGAGCCAGAAAATCGCCGTCGAGCTCGGGCATGGTCTGCGGGGCGTACGAGCCGACCGGCGCAGCCCCACGCAGGAGCAGGGGAACCGTTTGCCCGACCGCCAAGCCCAGCCGGCGATCCGACGTACCGAGCAGCGCCACGGCGCGATTGAGCCAGCCATCGCTGGCCCCGCGCGGCGTCGTCGTTCCGTTCTCCAGCAGGTCTTGGCCGTCGAAATGCGAACGCGAACGGTAGGGCGTGGCGACGGCATGCACGACCAGCAGCTCGCGCGCCTGGTACATCTCGTGGAGGGGCCCGAGCGCCGGATGCAGACCGAAACGGCCATCGAGATCGAGCGCACCCTCCGCTTCACCGGGCTCGGCCAGCGCGAGGGCGCCGCGCTGGTTGCGATAGTCGGGGTCGGCGTATGCGGGAACTGCCGCGAGCCCGTCGAGCGCACCGCGCAGGACCACGACGACAAGGCGGCGATCGGTCGCCGCGTAGGCCAGGCGAACCGGCAGCACCGGGAACGCCGCGATGGACGCGCCAGCGCCAACAAATCTCAACACTCGTCGGCGCGACACGGCGGATGAGGCGGCGATCGGAGGCATCGCGCTATCTCCTCTGGAACTCGGCGCTCGCCAGGACAAGGGCCAGTCCTTCGGCGAGGCTCGGAGCGCCGGCAATGGAAGCCCGGGTTGCCGCATCGGCGACGGGGCCGATCGTCGCGGCAAGAAACGCATCGGGTCGATACGTGGCTTCGGCGCGTAACGCCATCGCCATCGCCCATTCGGCGCGGCGGAGCACCGCCTCCGGTCCGATCCAATGCTCGGCCATGTCCGGCCATCCGGCGGGCGAGGGCGCGGCGAAGGGCGCCTGACCCAAAACGCGCAGCGAGCCGATGAGACGTTCGGGTTCGCCGGCAAATCCGGTGGCGCGCAGCGCCGAGACAACGAATTCGTTGGGTGTCTTGACCTTGGCGAGCGGATCGGCCCACGCTTCCGGCGCGTCGATTACAGCGCGGGCGAGAGCCGCCAGATCGCCGTCACTATCGCGAAACAGCGTGGCGAGTCGCGACACCACGGCGTCGGACGGACGATCGGCGGTGAAGTGGCGCGCAAATTTCGCCGCGATGTGCGCCGCGGTGGCCGGGTGACGCGCCAACGCGGTCAGCGCGGCAACGCCCTCGTCTTCGCCCGCCTCAGGGAAGCGCATGCCAAGCATCGTTTTTTCGCCAGGCTCGTGAATGCTCGGCTGAAACTTGTAGCGGCCGGCGTCGCCGTCATCGCTGCGCCCGAGCGACCAGCCGGTGAGGATCTTGGCGAACTCGCGTACGTCGTCCTGCGTGTAGCCGCCGGATACGCCCACGGTATGGAGTTCCAGGATTTCCCGCGCCAGATTTTCGTTGAGGCCACGACCGCGCCGCCTCCCGGCGACCGAGTT
>DATFES010000186.1:0-2695 GCA_035250945.1 Alphaproteobacteria bacterium
GCTGATGATGCGCTCGAACCCGGCCATGGTTGCGGTGCGCGCCGCGCCGACGATTCCGCCGGCCGGTCCAGACAAGATCGAGTCCTTACCCTGGAAATAGCGCGCGTCGACGAGGCCGCCGTTCGACTGCATGAACATCAGTCGCGCGCCGCCGCGCCCTTCTTCTCCCTGCACGTCGGCGGCGACGCGTTCGACGTACCGGCGCAGGATCGGCGAAACATACGCGTCGACCACGGTCGTGTCGCCGCGCCCGACCAGTTTCATCAGCGGACTGACCTCGTGCGACACCGAAACCTGGGTAAAGCCAAGCTCGCGCGCCAGTGCGGCGAGCGCCCTTTCGTGGCCGTGGTGACGATAGCCGTGGAGCAATACGACCGCGACCGACCTGATGCCGTCGGCGTACGCCGCCGCCAGCGCACGCCGCGCCGCGACCAGGTCGATCGGATGCAGCACCTCGCCCTGCGCCGTGACGCGCTCGTCGACCTCGATCACTCGCTCGTAGAGCAGCTCAGGCAGGACGATGCGCCGGGTGAACAGCTTTGGCCGGTTCTGGTAGGCGATCCGCAGCTGGTCGCCGAATCCCTTGGTGATCAACAACGCCACGCGTTCGCCCTTGCGTTCGAGCAGCGCGTTGGTGGCGACCGTGGTGCCCATTTTCAGGGCTTCGATGCCGGCGTCGTGCAATGGAGCCGCGGCGTCGAGGCCGAGCAAGTCGCGGATGCCCTGCAGCGCCGCGTCGCCGTAGCGCTCGGGGTTCTCCGACAACAGCTTATGGGCGACGATCGCGCCGTCCGGCCGCTTGGCGACGATGTCGGTGAACGTCCCGCCGCGGTCGATCCAGAACTGCCATTTCGCCGTCGTGCGCGCGACCGCCATGTTGCAGGACCCCAATCGAATCGCTGGCGAGTTATCGGCCAAAGTCGACACGAGCGCAATGGACGGCGAGGGCGCGACCTGCGCCGGGCCTTGCGTGCCATTGTCGGTTCGGATCAACTGACGCCCTTTGCGAACGACGACCAGGCGAGGAACGTTCCGACATGCTGACCTTCGAGCGGCGCAATGGCGCCCATGGCGACCGTATTCGCGTCCACATCGACAACCTGGTGATCGCGGGGTGGACCGGCCGCGACGCGAACGCTATTCAACATCACGTTGAGGAACTAGCCGCCATCGGCGTCCCCCCGCCGAGCGCGACGCCGTTGTTTTACCGGGTGTCCAATACGCTAGTGACGCAGACGGACCGGCTGCAGGTGTTGGGCCCCGATACTTCGGGCGAGGCGGAGCCGGTGGTCGTCGCCCTTGCCGACGGTCTGTGGCTCGGGGTTGGCTCCGATCAGACCGACCGCAAGGCGGAGTCGATGTCGGTGGCCTTGTCGAAGCAGCTCGGCCCCAAGGTGATCGGCCGCCGCCTATGGCGGTTCGTCGATGTCCTGCCGCGCTGGGATTCGCTGCGGCTGCGCGCTTTCGCGACATTCGGCGGCAAGCGGACCTTATATCAGGACGCGCCGTTGTCGGCGATGCGCAGCGCCGACGATCTCATTCGACGCTTCACCGGCGGCAAGGACACGCTGATTGCCGGCACCGTGATGTTCTGCGGCACGGTCGTGGCGATCGGCGGCGTGCGTCCATCGGAGCGTTTCGAGGTCGAGCTCGAGGACCCGGCGACCGGCGACAAACTGGCGCTAGGTTATGACGTCGACGTGCTGCCGGTTGTTGCGTGAACCCGTCGCGCGACAAGCTCGAACAAGCGCTGGCCCGCATCGCCGACTCGGCGGGCGAGGGCGGTCGCGCGTTTCTTCGCGTTTGGCCAGGTCGGGCGCGCGCAGCGGCAGACGCCGCCGACGCGCTCGCCGCAGCCGGCGCTGAGCGCGGCCCGCTTGCCGGGCGGATCGTCTCGATCAAGGATCTTCTCGACATCAAGGGCGAGCCGACCACCGCGGGTTCGGTCGTCTTGCGCGATGCTCCACCGGCGATGTCCGACGCTCCCGTCGTCGCCCGGCTCGCTGCCGCCGGGGCGGCGATCGTGGGCAAGACCAACATGACCGAATTCGCCTATTCCGGCGTCGGCATCAATCCCCATTACGGCACGCCGGGAAATCCGTACGACCGGGCGCGGATTCCCGGCGGCTCGTCGTCGGGCGCCGCCGTTGCCGTCGCCGACGGGATGTGCGAAATCGCCATCGGCTCCGATACCGGCGGTTCGGTGCGGCTTCCGGCTGCGCTTTGCGGCATTGTCGGCTTCAAGCCGACGGCGCGCCGCGTGCCGACCAAAGGAGCGCTGCCGCTTTCGACTTCGCTCGACTCAATCGGTCCACTGGCGCGGAGCGTCGCCGATTGCACGATCGCCGACGCGGTGCTGGCCGGCGAGGCGCCGTCGGTGGCGCCGCCGATGGCGCTCGACGGCGTGCGTCTGCTGCTGGCGACGACAACGGTCCTCGACGGGCTCGACGCCGCGGTCAGCGCCGATTTCGCCCGCGCGCTGACGCGGCTTTCCGATTCCGGCGCACGGATCGTCGAGCGAAAGTTGGAGCTGATCGAGCGTATGGCTGAGGCTAACGCGGGCGGCGGGTTCGCCGCCGCGGAGGCCTACGCCTGGCACCGCAACCTGCTAGCCAGACACGCAGAAGAGTATGATCCGCGCGTCCGGGCCAGGATCGAACGCGGCAAGAATATGTCGGCGGCCGACTACATCGCG
>DATFES010000189.1:0-3084 GCA_035250945.1 Alphaproteobacteria bacterium
CAACCGGCCGCGGCCGGCGCCCGCTCCGAGCGAAGCGGCGAAGCCACAGCAACAGGCCGCTGCCCCGGCGCGCACGGCGTCGAACGCTCCTTACAATCCAGCACTGCCGCTATCGATCAGCGAGCAAGACGCCATCCGCGCGCACGTCGAACGGTTCTGGAATCCACCGGTGGGCGCGCGCGACGCGCAGGACTTGATCGTCGAGATCCGCGTCGTCCTCGATCGCGATGGCACGGTGCGCGATGCGCAGATCGTCGACCGCGGGCGCCTGGCGCAGGACGATTTCTATCGTGCCGCCGCCGAAAGCGCCCAGCGCGCAGTGTTGCGCGCCAGCCCTTTGCCGGTGCCGCCCGACAAGTACGAGACCTACCGCAATCTGATCTTGAGCTTCAGTCCACGCGAGATGCTCGGCATCCGGGGTTGAGGACGAGACACGCCGGCATTCCACAAACGAAGAACGAGAGGTCGCATATGGTCCGCATTCCCGCCCTGAATCGCTGCGCGGCGATCGTCGCGCTCATCTTATTGGCGTCGGCGTTGCCGACGACGCCATGGACGCTCGGGGCGCTGGCCCAGCCGCGGATCGACATTACCCGCGGACGGGTCGAGCCGATGCCGATCGCGCTCTCGCCATTGCATGGCGGACAAGCCCAGGACGAGCAGGTCGGGCGCGACATGATGTCCGTCATCTCGAACGATCTCGAACGCTCGGGTCTCTTTCGTCCGCTCGATCCGCGCGCCTTCATCCAGACGCCGGCGGCGCTGCGCGCGGCGCCGCCGCGATTTCCGGATTGGCGGGCGATCAACGCCCAGGCGCTGGTCCACGGGAACGTCGAGTTGCAGCGCGACGGACGTCTCAAGGTCGAATTCCGGTTATGGGACGTTTTCGGCGAAAGTCAGATGGAAGGCCGGGTCTACACGACGCAACCGCAGAATTGGCGGCGGGTGGCGCACATCATCGCCGACGCGATCTACAAGCGAATTACCGGCGAGGATGGATATTTCGACACCCGCATCGTCTACATCGCCGAGACCGGACCGCTGCAGCGGCGCATTAAGCGGCTCGCGATCATGGATCAGGACGGCGCCAATCATCGTTTCCTGACCGACGGGCGGGCGCTGGTGCTGACGCCGCGTTTTTCGCCGACAACGCAAGAAATCACCTATCTCTCCTACATCAACAACCGGCCGCGCGTGTACGTGCTCAACATCGACACCGGCCAGCAAGAGGTGCTCGGCGATTTTCCCGGCATGACGTTCGCGCCGCGCTTCTCGCCCGATGGCAACAAGGTGGTGATGAGCTTGGCGCGCGACGGCAATTCCGAGGTCTATGTCATGGACCTGCGTACCCGCGCGACGCAGCGCCTGACCAATCATCCGTCGATCGATACCTCGCCTTCGTATGCGCCTGACGGCCGCTCGATCACGTTCAATTCGGACCGCAGCGGCAGCCAACAGCTTTACATCATGGACGGCGGCGGAAACGACGTGCGGCGCATCAGCTTCGGCACCGGGCGTTATGCGACGCCCGTCTGGTCGCCGCGCGGCGACCTGATCGCCTTCACCAAGATCACCGAAGGGGAGTTCTTCATCGGCGTAATGCGACCCGATGGCCAAGGCGAACGCCTGTTAACCAAGGGCTATCTCGTCGAAGGCCCGACATGGGCCCCGAATGGCCGCGTCCTGATGTTCTTCCGCCAGACTCCCGGCGATTCGCGCGGCCAAGGGGCTACGACACGGCTTTATTCGATCGATCTAACCGGCTATAATGAAAGAGAAATCGTCACTCCAGTGGAGGGATCGGACCCGGCGTGGAGCCCCTTGATTCCTTGATTTCAGGGGCTTATAGTCCGCGCCGATCACTTCCAGACGGGGTCAGCTCACCGCCGATAAGCGCTTGGATTTGCGCAGTATTTTAGCGACTCGTAACGGCCGCGATCCCCGGAAAAGACGTCCCCCAGGCGAGCCAAAAATCCACATAAGGAGTTGGAGATGCGTTCCAAGGTTGTAGCTCTCTTCGCCGCGGCGTTGCTGCTTGCGGCGTGCGAAACCGCATCCGACCAGAGTGCGGCGACGTCCGGTCAAGGCGGCGGCACCGGTGCCGCCGGCGGCACGGGCGCGGTATCGCGCTCGCAATCGCTGCAGGAACGCTTCGTCGCCGAAGTCGGCGACCGTGTGTTCTTCGACTTCGATAAATCGGACCTCAAGCCCGAAGCGCGCCGCACCATCGAGCGGTGGGCGACGTTTTTCCGCCAGAACCCGAATGCGACGGTGACGATCGAGGGTCATTGCGATGAGCGCGGCACCCGCGAGTACAACCTCGGTCTCGGCGAGCGTCGCGCCAATGCGGCCAAGAACTACCTGGTGTCGCTCGGCATCGAAACGCGCCGCGTCGCGACGATCAGCTACGGCAAGGAACGCCCGGCGGTTCTCGGCTCCAACGAAGCGGCTTGGTCGCAAAATCGCCGCGCCGCTGCAGTCATCAACTAACGGTCGTCGTATCGGCCGGCGAGCTCGCGGCTCGCCGGCCGGCGATCGCTGGCTCGTCGATGTCGGCGCCTGTCCAGCCCCGTGCGGGCGAAGAGAGGACAGGCGCCTTTGTTTTGCCGCATTGAGCGCGGTAGAATTGAGCTTGCCATGAAACTTGGGCGTCAGTTCCTGTGGCTGGGCGCGGCCGGTGTCATCGCCGTCCTCACGCTCGCCCGCCCGGCGGATGTCGTCGCACAGACGACGCCCGACATTCGCGCGCTGTCCGATCGCATCGAGCGGCTGCAACGCGATGTCGACGTACTGCAGCGCAGCGTCGCACGCGGCGGGACGACTGCCGCGCCATTGACGACCGGCGGCGGTCCGCCTTCGCAGGGCTACATCGCCCAGACCGATCAGCGCTTCTCGGATATGGACCAGCAGCTCCGGGAGCTTACCAACCGGCTCGAGGAAATGAGCTTTCAAGTTCGGGAAATGTCGGCCCGGCTCGACAAGCTCGTCGGCGATGTCGATTTCCGCTTGAGCCAGCTCGAGCGCTCCGGCGCGCCGGCCGGCCCAACCGCCGTTCCGCCCGGACGTAGCGGCGCGGCGCCGGGT
>DATFES010000192.1:0-3152 GCA_035250945.1 Alphaproteobacteria bacterium
ATCGGCCCGTCTTCTGGTGCTGACCGTCGCCTTCGTGATGCTGAGCGAGGTGCTGATTTACGCGCCGTCCATCGCCCGCTTCCGCGTCGATTGGCTGCAGAGCCGCATCGCCGCCGGACACCTCTCGACGCTGGCCCTCGAAGCGACGCCCGATCAGATGGTGAGCGAGGAGCTCAAGATGGAGCTGCTCGACCACGCCGGGGCCTACGCGGTGATCATCGCCAAGCCCGGTTGGCTTCGTCTGATCCTCGCCAAGGACATGCCGCCCAAGGCCGACGCAACCTACGACCTGCGCGGCGTTTCGTTCCTCAGGCTCATCGTCGACGCCTTCATGACCTTGGGCCACGGCGGCGATCGTACATTGCGCGTCATTGGCGCATCGCCGCGCGATCCGGCGGTAACGGTCGAGGTGTTGCTGGCCGAGGCGCCGCTGCGCACGGCGATGATCTATTACTCGAACCGCATTCTCGCGCTGTCGCTCGTCATCTCGTTCCTCACCGCGTCGCTCGTTTTCTTGTCGCTGCAATGGCTGCTGGTCCGGCCATTGCGGCGCCTAACCGAAAACATGATCGCCTTCCGCGATGCGCCCGACGATTCGTCGACGATGATCGTGCCCAGCGCGCGCGCCGACGAGATCGGCGTGGCGCAGCGCGAGCTCGCCCAAATGGAGAGCGCGCTGCGCGGCGCGCTCCGCCAGCAGCACCGTCTGGCCGCCCTCGGCTCGGCGGTGACCAAGATCAACCACGACCTGCGCAACATCTTGGCCGCGGCGCGGCTGATCTCCGACCGCCTCGCCGATTCGAACGATCCCCAGGTGCGCAAGATGGCGCCGACCCTATTGGGCTCGATCGACCGCGCTGTCGCCCTGTGCGGGCAGACGCTCGATTTCGCGCGCGACGACCTGCCGCCGCCGCAGCGCTCGCGCTTCCGGCTTGGCGATCTCATCGACGAGGTCGGCCGCGTCGTAAGTCTCCTCACCGAAAACCGCGCCGTGTGGGACAATGCGGTGGCGCCGGAGATCGATATCGACGCCGATCGCGACCAATTCTTCCGGGTGCTGGTCAATCTGGGGCGTAATGCCGTCGAGGCCGGCGCGCGCCGCGTGCGGGTGGGCGCGCTCGCCGCGGCCAGCGGCGACATGTCGATCGAGCTGTCCGACGATGGCCCAGGCCTGCCGGCCAAGGCGCGCGACAAGCTCTTCCAGCCTTTCGCCGGCTCTGCGCGACCGGGCGGCACCGGGCTCGGCCTCGCCATCGCGCGCGAACTGGTGCGTTCGCATGGCGGCGAACTGTCGCTCGCCGCGACCTCGCCAGCCGGGACCGTATTCCGCATTGATCTGCCGCGGGCGCTCGCCGGGCCGACGAGCCGCGGCAGCGTGCAGCGGCTGCGGGCGTAAAGGTCAGCGCCCGAATCGTTCTTCGACCTCGGCCCAGCGGTCGTAACCGACGATCGCCTTGAACGCCTCGAATCCGACGCCTTCGCCTTCCAGCGCGAGGCGCCCGGCTTGCATGTCGGCAAGCGCCTTCTCGATCGTCCGTGCGACGCGAAATATCAGGCTGGTCGGATAGGCGACCATGGCGAACCCCATGGCGTGCAATTCCTTGGGCGCGATCAGCGGCGTCCGGCCGCCTTCGAGCATGTTGGCGATCTGCGGCACGTGGCGGAACTCGCGACCCACGCGCGTGAGCTCGTCGATGGTTTCCGGCGCCTCGACAAAGATACCGTCGGCCCCCGCCTTGAGGTAACGCTCGGCGCGACGGAGAGCTTCGTCGAGTCCATGCACCGCGCGCGCGTCGGTGCGCGCGACAAGAAATGTCTCCCGATTGCGCCGCGCGCCGGCGGCGGCGCGAAGTTTTTTCTCCATTAGCTCGGCCGGGACGACGTCCTTGCCGGCCATGTGGCCGCAGCGCTTCGGCGCGACCTGATCCTCGATGAAGATGGCCGATGCGCCCATGTCTTCATAGGTGCGGATGGTGCGGGTGACGTTCTTGACGTCGCCATAGCCGTCGTCGCCGTCGATCAGCACCGGCAGGCTGGTAGCCGCCATCACGTCGCGCATGCCCTGGCTCATCTCGGCGAGCGCCACGAGCCCGACATCGGGAATGGCGTGGCGGGCGCCGACCAGCGGAAACCCGCCGATCGAGTAAGCCTTGAATCCGGCGCGCTCGATGAGCCGCGCCGAAAGCGCGTCGTGCGCGCATGGTAGGACGAGCGGTCGCTCGGCGCTGAGCAGTTCGCGCCAGCTCGGCCGCGTCGCGGGGTTGGGCGTCCCATCCATGCGCGTTCTCCCTCGCCTGTCGGGGGTGATTTAACCCCACGCTTGGGCTAAACGAAAAGGGATTCCGCCGGGGAGGAGGCGACATGGCGACCTGGGATCCCGACCAGTATCGGAAATTCGCCGACCATCGACTGCGGCCGGCGCTCGACTTGATGGCGCGCATACCTCTTGCGAAGGCGGAGACCGTCTGGGACCTCGGCTGCGGGGCCGGCAACGTGACCAAGCTGCTCGCCGAGCGCTTCTCGGGGGCGCGCGTTGTCGGGGTCGACAACTCGCCCGAAATGCTGGCCAAAGCGGGCGCCATTCCCGGCATCGCCTGGCTCGCCGGCGATGTCGCCACGTGGTCGTCGCCGCATCCCGCCGATCTGGTCTTCAGCAACGCGGTGCTGCATTGGATCCCCGACCATGAGCGGCTGGCGCCGCGTCTTTTCAGCCAAGTGCGGCCAGGCGGCGTCCTGGCCATTCAGGTGCCGCGCAATTTCGCCGCTGCCTCGCACGCCGAGCTTTACGCCACGGCGCGCTCGCCGCGCTGGCGCGACCGGCTGGCCCGGCTCACCTCGCTGCTCGGCGTGGCGACGCCGAGCGAATATTGGCGCTGGCTCGAGCCGTTCTCCTCGGTGCTCGACATCTGGGAGACCGAGTACCTTCACGTCCTCACGGGGGAGAATGCCGTGGTCGAATGGACCAAGGGAACGGCGGTGAAGCCATATCTCGACGCGCTGCCGGCGGCCGAACAGGCGGACTTTCTCGCCGATTATGGGGCGCGAATCGCCAAGGCGTACCCGCGTGAGCGCGACGGGAGGACGCTGTTTCCTTTCCGACGCCTGTTCATCGTCGCGACGCGCAAGGCCGCCTGATCAAAAGACGGTGAGTG
>DATFES010000203.1:0-2205 GCA_035250945.1 Alphaproteobacteria bacterium
CGTTTATCGCGGCCTTTGACGATCACGCGCGCCGCGGCGCCGGCAGGAATCGCATGGCCAGCGCCGCCACCGCGATTGTCGCCTCGATCGCGATCTCCGCGGCGGCGTAACGGCGCGACAGATAGAAGTGCAGCAGCGCCAAGGCCAGCGTCGGGTAGATCAAAAGATGCACCCGGCGCCAGTTGGCAGGCCCGAGCCGCCGGTGCGCGGCATCAAACGAAGTCGCGACCATCGGCACGAGGCCGACGACGCCGATGGCGCCGACGGCGAGAAAAAGCCGCGCGATCGCTTCGTTCGCGAGAAACGGCCAGTCGTAGCCATACTGGCGCGCCCACGCCCAGACATGCAGTGCCGCGTAGAAGGCACCGAACAATCCCGCCATCCGGCGAATGCGCCGCGGCCACTGCCACCCGGTCGCCGCGGCGAGCGGCCCGAGCGCCAGGCTCAGCGCCAGCACGCGCACCGACCACAACCCGCTCTCCTGGATCAAGAACCGCCACGGGCTTGCCGCCAGCGCGCCGCTTGCGTAGGCAATGGCGAGCCAAGCGCCCGGCGCAGCCAGAGCCGAGAATACGAGCGGCTTGATGATGAGGATGCTCAACGCTCCTGATTGGCGCGCAGCAGCGCGCGCAAGCGATAGAGCGCCTCCAACGCGGCGCGCGGGGTGAGTTCGTCGGGATTCATTTCGTTAAGCGCCGCCTCGACTTCGGAGATCCGGACACCGCCGGACAGGCCACCCTTCGGCCGCGCGGCGGAAAATAGCGGCAGATCGTCGGCCAGCCGCGCCACGGCGTCGGCCTCGGCGCCCTGTTCGAGCTTGTGCAGGACCTCCTCGGCCCGCCCGACCACCGAAGGCGGCAGTCCGGCGAGCTTCGCCACATGGATGCCGTAGCTGCGGTCGGCCGCGCCCGGCGCCACCTCGTGCAGGAACACGACGTCGCCCTTCCACTCCTTGACCCGCATGGTGAAGCAGGCGAGCCCGGCCAGCCGGCCGGCGAGCGCTGTCAGCTCATGATAATGCGTGGCGAACAGTGCGCGGCAGCGATTGGCCTCGTGCAAGTGCTCGACCGTCGCCCAGGCGATCGACAGGCCGTCGAAGGTGGCGGTGCCGCGGCCGATCTCGTCCAGAATGACCAGCGAACGCGCGCTCGCCTGGTTCAAGATCGCCGCCGTCTCGACCATCTCGACCATGAAAGTCGAGCGGCCGCGCGCCAGGTCGTCGGCGGCGCCGACGCGGCTGAACAGGCGGTCGACGACGCCGATATGCGCCGCCTCGGCCGGCACGAACGAGCCCATCTGCGCCAGGATGGCGATCAGTGCGTTCTGCCGCAGATAGGTCGACTTGCCGGCCATGTTGGGCCCGGTCAAGAGATAGAGCTTCGGCGCGCCCTCGCCGCCGACGAGCGCGCAATCGTTGGCCACGAACGCCGCCTCGCCGCGCGCGGCGAGCGCCTGCTCGACGATGGGGTGCCGGCCGCCTTTGACCTCGAAGACGAGGCTGTCGTCGATCTTGGGCCGGCAATAGCGCTCGTTGATCGCGAGTTCGGCGAGACTCGTCGCGACGTCGAGCGTGGCGATGGCGCGCGCCGCCAGCGCGATCGCCTCGGCGCGCGCCGCGACGTCGCTGGCGAGCGCGGCGAAGATCTCCTCTTCGAGCGCCAGGGCCTTGTCGCCGGCCGAATTGATCTTGTTTTCGAGTTCCGACAGTTCGACGGTGGTGAAGCGCGCCGAGCCGGCGAGGGTCTGGCGATGGATGAACGGCCGGCCGCCGCCGGCGTCGCATTGCGTCGCCAGCTTGTCGGCGTGAAGCTGCGTTACTTCGATGTAATAGCCGAGCACGTTGTTGTGCCGGATCTTGAGCGAGGGGACCTTCGTTTCGTTGGCGTAACGCGCTTGCAGCCCGGCGACCAGCCGGCGGCCTTCGTCGCGCAGCAAGCGCAGCTCGTCGAGTGCTGCCGAGTAGCCGGCGGCGACGAATCCGCCGTCGCTCGCCGCGAGCGGCAGATCGCCGCCGAGCGCGCGCGTCAGCTTTTCGACCAACTCGACATGCTCGCCGAGGTCTCGCACGGCTTGCGCCGCGCCATCGGGCGGCGGCGTCAGCCCATCGCTTGCAAGCGCCGCGTTCAGCGCCGGGATCGCCCCGAGCGCGTCGCGCAGACTCGCGAGATCGCGCGGGCCGCCGCGCCCGAGCGACAGTCGCGACAG
>DATFES010000220.1:0-2328 GCA_035250945.1 Alphaproteobacteria bacterium
GCTCGCCGCCGACCGGCCGACGATCGCCACGCGCGTCGCTTCGCACCAGGCGCTCGACGCGCTCACTCCGGCGATACCGGAGATGATCGGCGGGTCGGCCGACCTGACGGGGTCCAACAACACCAAGGCCACGGGCTTCGCGGTCGTCACACGTGACGATTTTTCGGGCCGCTATATCCATTATGGCGTGCGCGAGCATGGCATGGCCGCGGCAATGAACGGCATGGCGTTGCACGGCGGGGTCATTCCGTTCGGCGGCACGTTCCTCGTCTTCACCGATTACTGCCGGCCGTCGATCCGCCTCGCCGCGTTGATGGGCCAACGAGTGATCTATGTGATGACGCACGATTCGATCGGGCTCGGCGAAGACGGGCCGACGCACCAGCCGATCGAACACCTCGCCAGCCTGCGGGCGATGCCCAACCTGCACGTCATGCGGCCGGCCGACGCCGTCGAGACGCTGGAATGCTGGCAAGCGGCGCTGGCGCGCGAAGACGGTCCGACGGTATTGGCGCTGACGCGCCAGAACGTTCCGTCGATCCGCACTCAGCACTCGCCGGAGAACCTCACCGCGCGCGGCGGTTACGTGATCGCCGGAAGCAAGGGAGAGCGCGACGTGACGCTGATCGGCACCGGCTCGGAGCTGTCGATCGCGCTCAAGGCGCGCGACGCGCTTGGCGCCGATGGCGTCGATGCGGCGGTCGTGTCGCTGCCGTGCTGGTCGCTGTTCGATCGCCAGACAGCGAAGTATCGTCGCGCCGTGCTAGGGCCCGCGCGCTGTCCGCGCGTCGCGGTGGAAGCGGGCGCGGCCATGGGTTGGGAGAAGTATCTCGGCTCAAAAGGCGCTTTCGTCGGCATGACCGGCTTCGGGGCGTCCGCCCCCTATGGCGATCTTTACCGGCACTTCGGAATCACGCCCGAGGCGGTCGCCGCGGCGGCGAAAAAGCTCATCTGATCGGCACAAACCTCAGCGGAGAACAACTGAGCCATGTCCGTCAAAGTCGCCATCAACGGGTTCGGCCGTATCGGTCGGCTGGTCTTGCGCGCGCTTCACGAATCGGGCCGCAAGGAGATCGAAGTCGTGGCCATCAACGATCTCGGTCCGGTCAAGACCAACGTCCATCTGCTCAAGCACGACTCGGTGCATGGGCCGTTTCCGGGCGCGATCGACAGCGGGCCCGACTGGATGGACATCGGGCGCGGCAAGATCAAAGTGACCGCCGAGCGCGATCCGACCAAGCTGCCGTGGCGCGAGCTCGGCGTCGAGCTGGCGATGGAATGCACCGGCATCTTCACCAAGCGCGAGCAGGCGGAGATGCACTTGAAGGCCGGCGCCAGGCGGGTGCTGATCTCGGCCCCCGCCGAGGGCGCCGATCTGACCGTCGTCTACGGCGTCAATCACGACCGTCTCGAGAAGCAGCACATTGTCGTCTCGAACGCGTCGTGCACCACCAACTGCCTGGCGCCCGTCGCCTACGTGATGCACGAGAATTTCGGCATCGAGCGCGGCTATATGACGACGATTCACTCCTACACCGGCGACCAGCCCAGCGTCGATACGCTGCACAAGGATTTGCGCCGAGCGCGCGCCGCCGCGCTATCGATGATCCCGACCTCGACCGGCGCGGCCAAGGCGGTGGGGCTGGTGCTGCCCGATCTCAAAGGCAAGCTCGACGGCACCGCGATCCGCGTGCCGACCGCCAACGTGTCGCTCATCGACTTCAAGTTCGTGCCGAAGAAGAAGGTCACTGCCTCCGAAGTCAATAACGCGGTGATCGAGGCGTCGAAGTCGAACCGGCTCAAGGGCATCTTGATGACCACCGACGAGGAGCTGGTGTCATCCGATTTCAACCACAATCCGGCGAGCTCGACCTTCGATCTCACCCAGACCCAGGTGATCGACGATGGCCTGGTGCGCGTGCTGTCGTGGTATGACAACGAATGGGGTTTCGCCAACCGGATGATCGACACCGCGCTGATGATGGCCAAGCTCGGGTAGGCGCCATCGAGGTTCCAGCGCTTTTTTTGCGGTCTGTATGTTTCGCCGCGCCCGACATGGCGGCTCTTTCCGCGCTGAGCGCGCCCTAGACCGACCGAACGGCACGCGGGTCGGCTGGCCGGCGGCGATTACGGTCGTGCGGTGAGGCTGACACGGCGAGGACGGGACGTCGAAGCGGTCGCGCGGTCCCTCAAGAAGCGGATCGCGGCCGGGCATCTGGCGCCCGGCCATCGCCTCGTCGAGGAGGAGCTGGCGCGCGCGGCGGGTGTCTCGCGCAGCGTTGTCCGGCAGGCATTGCGGCGACTGGCCGACGAAAAGCTGGTCGACAT
>DATFES010000242.1:0-4202 GCA_035250945.1 Alphaproteobacteria bacterium
CGATCAAAGTGCCGATGGCGGCGGCCATCACCGCGGCGACGAGGCCGACCGAAAGCGACACGCGCCCGCCATAGAGCAGACGCACCAAAACGTCGCGGCCGATCTCATCGGTGCCGAGCGGGTGCTCGGCCGAGGGCGGGCGGTATCGGGCCAGCAAATCGGTCGCCGTGGCGTCGAGCCCCAGCGCCGCCTCGACCACGGGCGCCGCAACCGCAGCGGCGACAAGCAGCGCCAGCAGCGCCAGGGCAGTCACCGAAGCGGAACGGGCGAGCAGCGTCTTCACGCCCGCGATCCGCGCCCGCGCTCGGGCGCGGCGTAGGAAATCCGTGGATCGAGCGCGGCGTAGACCAAATCGGCGCCAAGATTGGCGATCAAGGTGAGAAGCGTGGCGAAAAGCAGGGCGATAAGCGCGAGATTGAAATCGTTGCCCATCACCGCGTCGTAGATCAGCTTGCCCATCCCCGGATAGGCGAACATCGTTTCGGTGATCAACGCGCCCGAAAACAAAGCGCCGAAACCGAGCGCCATGATTGTGGCGACCGGTATCATGGCGTTGCGCAGCGCGTGACCGAGAACGACCCGCGTCAGGCCGGCGCCCTTGGCGCGGGCGGTGCGAATCCAGTCCTGGCGCAGCGCCTCGATCATCGCCGCCCGCGCATACCGTGCGTAGGCCGCCGATTCGACCATCGCCAGGGTGACGACCGGCAGGATCAGATGGCGCACCGTGTCGAGAAATCCGCCGCCGCCCGGGGTGCCGACGCCGCCTGCCGGCAGCCAGCCGAGCAGGACGGCAAAAAGGATGATGAGCATCAGCGCCAGCCAGAACGTCGGCACGGAGATGAGCACGAAGCAGACGAGGTTGATCGCGCCGTCGAGTACGCCGCCGGGGCGCGTCGCGGCGAGGATGCCCGCCGGCAGGCCGATCGACAGCGCGAGCACGAACGCTCCTATCATCAGCGCCGCGGTGTTGAACAATCGCCCACCCAGGACATCGAGTACCGGCCGCGCGTAGGCGCGGCTGTAACCGAAATCGCCGCCAAGCGCAGCACCTGCCCAGGCGAGATATCGCTCGACGATCGGCCGGTCGAGGCCATGGATGCGGCGCAGCCGTTCGGCGTCGGCGGGGGTGAGCTGCGGATTGGCGCTGATCATCAGGTCGATGGGATCGCCCGGCATCAGCCCGATGAGCGCGTAGATGACGAACGACATCGCCGCCAGGACGACAAGGCCCTGGAGCAGACGATGGGTCAGATAGCGCAGCATCGCCGATCGCGCGAAGCGGCGAGGCTCATCACCTGCGAAATCTCCAGTTCTCGATCCAGTAGGTCGTCGAGTACTGGTGGCCGGTGGGCTCGATGCCGCTCAACAATTTCGGCACGATGAACGCGTCGGCGCGGTAATAGAGCGGCAAAACCGGCAGCTCCTCGATGTAGATCTCCTGGATGCGGCGCCACAGGGCGCGCCGTTTCTCGCGGTCGAGCTCGAGTTCGACGCGCTCGATCAGATCGTCGATTTCCTTGTTTTTGAAGCCCGTGTAGTTTTGGCCGCCGAAGCCGTTCGCCGCGGTCGGTATCTGCTCGGAGTGCAGCGTCGTGCGCGGCACGTTCTCCGGGCTGCTGATCCAGGCGAACATCGCCATCGAAGGATATTGGCGCTTTCTCACCGTCTCGCCGAAGAACACCCGCGCCGGCTCGTTGCGCAGGCGTACATCGACCCCAAGGCGCCGCCACTGGCTCTGCAACACCTGCTGAACCGTCTCGCGCGAGCGGTTGCCGGCGGTGGTCATCAGCTCCAGCGCCAGACGATCGCCCTTGGTGTTGTGGCGGAAGCCGTCCTTGATCTGGCTCCACCCCGCTTCGTCGAGCAGCGCCGCGGCGCGCTTGGGCTCGTGCGGATACTTTGAAAGGTCATCGAAGGCGATCCAGTCGAGCGGGCTGACGAACGAATGCGCCACCGGCTGTTTGCCTTGGAACAGCTCGCGCGAGATCGCCTCGCGGTCGAGCGCCAGCAGCAGAGCCTGACGAACCCGCTTATCTTTCAGAATCGGATTGTCGAGGTTCAGATCGATGTGCTCGTAGATCAGGCCGGCTTTGTACTGGATCTCGAATCGGTGGCCCTGCCGACGCTCGAACGTGAGCGCCTGGTCGAGTGTCAGGCCCAACTCGCCGGCGATATAGTCGATCGTACCGGATATGAGGTTCGCCTCGAGGGCGGCGGTGTTCTCGATCACCCGCACGACGATGCGCTTGAAATGCGGCGGCATTCCCCACCAGGTGGGGTTGGGCTCGAGGGCAACGTGCGAGCCGGGAGCCACCTCGACGATGCGGTAGGGGCCGAACGCAAGCCCCGGATTGGCGGTGTCGGTGTCGTAGGTCGTGCGTTTCCGATAATTCTCGGGATCCGCGAAATGCCGGCGCTCCAGATGCGCGGGCAGGAGTTGGAAGTCGTTGATCGCGTTGTACTCGAAGGTGAGTTTGTCGACATGGAGCGTGAAGGACTTCGTGTCGTGCGCCTCGACTTTGACGATACGGCGATAGAGCTCGAAGTTTCCGACGCCCGATTGCGGATGGCGGCCGACTTCCCAGGTGAACACCACGTCGTCGGTGGTGACGGGAGTTCCGTCGCCCCAGGTCGCGTCGGGGCGAATGGTGTAGGTGACCATTACGCCCTTTTTCCCGTCGCCGGCGTCGAATTCCTTCGCCTTGCCGTTCTCGAAGGTCGGCAACTCGGTGCACAACAGACAGATCAGCTTCCAGTCCTTGTCGTAAATGGTGAACGGTCGTTGCGTCATCGCCAGGATGTACGACTTCGCCAACATGGCGTCGATGTTGGGATGGAAGGTCGACGGAAATTGGGTGATGCCGATGGTGAGGTTGACCTTCTCGGTCCTCGCCGCGGCCGATCGATGAAGCGACGAAGCGAACAGCGCGACGATCGCCATCGTCAACGCGAGAAGAACGCTCGCTGCTTTACCGGTCATGCGCCCTTCTTTCGCCATGGCGCGAACCAGTCGAGGCTGTCGGCGGTCGCGCCGCTTGGCCGGTACTCGGCTCCGACGAATCCAGCATAACCGATACGATCGATGGCCGCGAACACATTGGCGTAATTGATCTCGCCGGTGCCGGGCTCGTGCCGGCCCGGCGTGTCGGCGAATTGAATGTGGCCGATTCGCTCATTCAACCGCGTGAGCGTGGGGATCAGATCGCCCTCCATGATCTGCATGTGATAGAGGTCGTACTGGAACGCTATGTTATCGCCGCCGGCGGCATCGATCAGCTCGATCGCGTGCTGCGATCGGTGAACATAGAAGCCCGGCACGTCGCGCACGTTGATGGCCTCGATCACCACGTCGGCGCCGATGTCAATCACCGCCCGCGCCGCCTCGTACATGTTCTCAAGCATGGTCGCCCGGCAGGCGCCGGGATCCGCCTCGCGCGGCGGCACGCCGGCGAGCAGGTTGATGCGTCTTGCGCCAAGCCGCTCGGCGTAGCGCTTGGCGAGCAGCACTCCGGCGCGGAACTCCTCGACGCGGCCGGGGAGCGCGCCAAGACCGCGATCGCCCTTGGCCGCGTCACCGGCGGGGAAATTGATCAGCGTCACCGCCACTCCGGCAAGCTCGACCGCGCGGGCGAGGTCTTCGAGCGGCGCTTCAAAGGGAAATTGGATCTCGACGGCCGTGAACCCGGCCGCGCGCGCGGCGGCGAATCGGTCGAGCAGTTTGAGCTCGGTGAACAACATCGATACGTTGGCGCAGAACCGCGGCATCGAAGCCCCTGGAATCGGCGGTATCGCTCAGCCGCTGGCCGATTTGGCGCTCGCACTGCCCAAGCCGCCATGGGCGGCCGACCATTCGGCAGGTCGTTCGAGAAATCGGCGCACTTCCGCGAGATCGTTCTCTGCGAAGTATTTCCGCTCCTCGGCGTACACCAGGACGTCCCACCATGTGGCGAGCGCATGCAGTTTGACGCCGATGCCGGCGAGCGAATCCCGGCTCTCGGGAAAAATACCGTAATGGAACAGCACGAAGGCGTGCTCGACGATCGCTCCAGCCTCGCGCAAGCCGTTGACGAAGTGGAGCTTGCTCTTGCCGTCGGTCGCCAGATCCTCGACCAGGAGAACGCGCGCGCCTTCCTTGAGGTCGCCTTCGATCAGCGCATTGCGACCGAAGCCCTTCGGTTTCTTGCGCACATAGAGCATCGGCA
>DATFES010000436.1:0-7272 GCA_035250945.1 Alphaproteobacteria bacterium
TGGCGTGTGATGCAGATGGATGCGCGCGGCCGGTTGGCCGGCCGTCACTTCGTCGCCGAGTTCGGTTAACGGCTCGAACACGCCGCTCTCCGACGCGTAGACGTAGTAATCGTCGTCGCCAAGCTCGGTCAGGCGCGTCGCCGTGGGCGGCGGAACCGCTAGGCCGCGCAACAATCCGACATGCGCGAGCACGCGGCGCATGCCGTCCTCGGCGACGCGAAGCGCCTCCCGTGAAACCGTTCCGCCCCCACCGAGCTCGGTCGCCATCACGAGGACGCCCTGGCGATGCCCAGCCGACGTGAACGTCCGATCGCCGCCTTGCGGCGCGGCCGCGATGTAGCTTATCGGCGCGCCGAACGCCCTCAGGAGGCCGATCAGGCACTCCATGCGATCGCGATCGGGGTCGCGTGGCACCAGCGCACTCGGGACGTAGGCCAACGAGCTGCCACCGGAATGAAAATCGAAGCCGAAGTCGAATCCGGGAAGCAACGCGTGTTCGACCCAGTAAGCGATCTGCTGCGTAACCCCGCCGTTCGCATCGCCGGGAAACGCGCGATTGAGATTGCCGTCGTCGATCGGCGAGGTGCGCGAACCGGCCATCGCGGCCGGAAAGTTCAGCGACGGCAGCACCACCAGCCGACCGCGCACATGCCGGGGTTCGATTGCGCGGATGAGGTTGCCCAGCGCGATCTGGCCTTCCCATTCGTCGCCATGATTGCCGGCCACCATCAAAACGCTGGGGCCGTCGCCGTTGCGGATCCGGGCGATCGGAATCGGAATCCAACCATAGGCCGACCGATGCACCGAATGCGGCACGCGCAGGAATCCGTGCGCTTTTCCGTCGGCAAAGAGATCGATATCGGCCGCAAGCCGGCTCATCGCGGCGATCCGGGCGCGCCCGATGGCAGCCGGCGGCGACAACGTCGAATCCCGCGCGCTCAGATCGGCTCGCTCCACAACCGCTCCTCGAGCAGCGCACGCGCCACCGCGCCCGAAATCGCCTCAAAAAGCCGTACCCCCTTCTCCGGTGTCGCCGCTCCGGCGTCGCCGATAACGCCGATAGGCGAGCGGCTCGACAATTGGCGCCAACGGTAGACGCCGGCATTGACGCCGGGAATCGCCGCCAGACCGGGCACATAAGCGCCATGCATTTGCGAAAGCTCGTCGCGGTCGATGAGCTCGGGCGTCAGCGCCAGCATCATCGCGGTTTCCGCCTCGCAGGCGTGAAGCAACGCCTTCTGCTTCTCGAGTATGTCGGCGATCTCCTTTTGCGCGATGTTCCAGTAGGTGCCGCCGGCGAGCGGAACGCGATGCTTCACGGTGAACTCGGTAATAAACGTATAGATGCCGTCGGTATTGCCGCCGTGCCCGTTGAGAATGAAGATCCGCTTGAAACCGTGACGCAAAATCGATTCGCAGGCGCAACTGAGGACCGCGGCCATCGTGGCGTAGTCGAGCGTGATCGTTCCGTTGAGCGACATGTGATGTTCGCTCATTCCAAACGGGATAGTCGGCGTGACGATGGTGGGCTGCTTGTCGGCCATGATTCGGGCGGCGCGATGCGCAACTTCGGTCGCCAGCCGCGAATCGACTTGCGTCGGCAAGTGCGGCCCGTGTTGCTCGGTCGAGCCGATCGGCAGGATGACAATGGCGTTGCGTTTGGCGAGCTGGGCAAGTTCGGCGGCCTTGAGGCGCGCCCATTCGATTTCGGCCATGCTTAATCTCCTTCCGGCGTCTCCGCGCGCCCGCGCGCCCCGCCCTCCACGACCGAGGGCGGGGTTGCGCCTCGGCGGTT
Source organism: Alphaproteobacteria bacterium (assembly GCA_035250945.1). Lineage (GTDB taxonomy): Bacteria > Pseudomonadota > Alphaproteobacteria > CACIAM-22H2 > CACIAM-22H2 > DATFES01. The sequence continues at coordinate 1,796 of DATFES010000436.1, forward strand.
CAAAGCGTCGGCAGCGGCGCCATCGATGCGGCCAGCCACTTCTGATGAAGCCTGTCGAGCTCGCCGTTCATCGTGTTGAAGAAGATGAAGCTGTTGAGCCACTGTAGCAGGCCGAATTCGCCCATCTTCACGCCCATATGCGCCGGGCTGCGGCGTATCACGAACTTGAGGTCGAATTCCTTGTTCGGCGCGCGTTTCATCAAGTCGGGCACGATCAGGCTGTTGGTCGCGAAAAGATCGGCCTGCCCAGTGATGTATGCCGTCGCCGCGGTAGCGTCGTCCTCGGTGCGCATGATATTGGCGCGCGGGTTCATCGCCGCGAGCCCGAGATCCTGTGTCGTGCCCTTGGCGGCGACCACTTTGAGGTTGCCGATTTCGGCCGCCGTCTTCACGTTTGCGCTTTTGGGTCCGTAGACCGCGAGATGCGTATCGGCGTAGGGCGCGGTGAACATGACCTGCCTGGCCCGCTCGGGCGTCAGCCCCATCACCGAGATCACGATGTCGACCTTGTCGGTGATCAAGAAGGGAATGCGGTTGGCGCCGGTGACTTGTTGAAGCTCGAGCTTGACGCCGAGCGCCTTGGCGACCATCTCGGCCAAATCGATGTCGAATCCCTCGGGCTTGCGCTCCTGGTTGACCGATCCGAACGGCGGCACGTCGAGCGGCACGGCGATCCGCACCACGCCCTTCTTGACGATATCGGCGAAGGCGTCGGCCTTCGCCTCGGCGAAGCCGAGCGCGAGAGCGGCTACGGCGAGCAACGCGACGGCGATTCGTTTCATTTGCGTCTCCTCCTGGGTTTGGCGTTGACGATCAGTGCAGTACGGCGTCGAGAAACGTTTCCAGTTCGGGCGTGCGCGGCTTGGCGAGGACCTCGCTGGCGCGGCCCTCCTCCCAGATCCGGCCCTCATGCATGAAAATGAGGCGCGTCGCGACCCGGCGCGCAAATCCCATCTCGTGTGTCACAAGGATCATCGTCATTCCTTCGCTGGCGACCTGCTCGAGCACCTTCAGCACCTCGCCGGTCAGCTCCGGATCGAGGGCCGAGGTAATCTCATCGAACAGCATGAGCTGCGGCTGCATCGCCAGCGAGCGCGCGATGGCGACGCGCTGCTGTTGACCGCCGGAAAGCTGGTCGGGATAGGCGCCGATCTTCTCGGCGAGACCGACGCGCGCCAACACGCGCTCGGCAAGTTCGCGCGCCGCGGCGGGCTCCATTCCCTTCACCACGCGCGGCGCAAGCGTGATGTTTTTCTCGACCGAAAGGTGCGGGAACAGATTGAAGCTTTGAAAGACGATGCCGACGCGCTGGCGCAGCTTGCGCAGGTCCGTCGCCGGATCGTTAACCGTCTTGCCGTCGAATACGATGCGCCCTTCCTGGATCGGCTCCAGACCGTTGATGCAGCGAAGCATCGTGCTCTTTCCGGAGCCCGAGCGGCCGACGACCGCGATGATCTCGCCTCGCTCGACGGTAAGCGAGATGCGCTGGAGCACGGTGTTGGCGCCGTAGCGCTTGACCACGTCGTGAAGCTCAACGAGCGACATGGAGCGTCCTTTCGAGACGGCGGCTCAGCTGCGTGAGCGGAAAGCACATCATGAAATAGATAGCGGCGACGACGATATAGACCGTGAAGGGCCGATAGGTCGCGGCGGTGGTGAGCTGCCCCTCGCGCGTCAACTCGATGAAGCCGATCACCGCCGCCAGCGAGGTATTCTTGATCAATTGAACCAGAAAACCGACGGTCGGCGGAATGGCGATGCGCACGGCTTGCGGGATGATGACATGGCGCAACTGCTCGGCGAAGCTCAGGCCCAATGCGGCGCCCGCTTCCCATTGCTGGCGCGGGATCGCCTGCAGACAGCCGCGCCAGATCTCCCCCAGGAACGCTCCTGCATAGACCGAGAACGCGACCATCGCCGCGATCCACGGCGAAACTTGGACGCCGGCGATAATCGGCAGGCCGAAGAAGAACACGAACAGCCAGGCGAGAACCGGGATTCCCTGGACGATATTGACGTAGCCGGCGCCGAGCATCCGGAGCGCCGCCAAGGGCGCCACGCGCAGCAACGCGACCAAAACGCCGACCGCGCCGCCGCCCGCAAACGCGAGCGCCGTCAACGCCAGCGTCCAGCGCGCGGCGAGCACGAGATAATAAACGTCGATCGAGGCGAACTCGCGGATCATCTGCGGACGAAGGCGAGACGGTGGACCGCCGTGAAGATCAGCTTGAAGCCGAGCGCGAGCGCGAGATAGATCACCGCAATGACGGCGTAAATTTCGAAATCACGGAAGGTGCGCGACTGGATAATCGACGCGACATGGAAAAGGTCGGGCGCGGATATCTGCGACACCACGCTCGTCGCCAGCATCAGCAGAACAAACTGGCTGGTGAGCGCGGGATAGACAATCCGGAACGCGGGAAAAAGCACGACGTGGCGAAACACCTGCGCGCCGGACAAGCCCAGCGAATGGCCGGCCTCGATCTGCGCGCGCGGAATCGCCTCGAGGCCGGCGCGGATGATCTCGGTCGCGTAGGCGCCGAGATTGACCGCAAGGGCGACGACCGCCGCCGTCATCGCATCGAGGCGGATGCCCGCGCTCGGCAGCCCGAAAAAGATGAGGAAGAGCTGGACGATCAGCGGCGTATTGCGGATCACCTCGACATAACCGGCCGCAAGCGCCTTCAGCCATGGCCGCCCGTAGACTTGAGCGGCCGCGCCGAGCGTGCCGATCGTCAGGCCGGCGGCCATCGTCACGCCCGATAGTACGAGGGTCACACCGATCCCGTCGGCGATGAAGTCCGACTGCGCCCAGATGTCGCGAAAATTGAAGGTGTAACTCATGTCCCGGTCCGTCCCCCGAAGACCGCGGCGCAAGCTACGTGGCGCCTCTGCGCCGCAGGTCCGGCGATTACCGGCCTTGCGAGCCCGTCGCTCATATCCGCACAGGGTATTTCAATTGTCAAATACGACTTCATCCATGAAAATAGGCTTCGGCGCCATCCGGCGCGAGGTCGGTCGACATCCGCCATGCCAGGCCAAAAGCCTTCCTATTCGGTTCCCGCGCTGGAGAAGGCGTTCGACGTCATCGAATTGCTCGCGGGCGAGTCCGATCCGCTCACGCTGAGCGCGATCGCCGAGGCGCTCGATCGCTCGCCGAGCGAGATTTTCCGCGTGCTGCGGACGCTCGAGGAGCGCGGTTATCTCGCCCGCGATCCCGGCGACCGGTATCTGCTGACCAACCGCCTCTTCGAGCACGGGCTACGCCGGCCGGCGATCGCGTCGCTGCTGGAAATCGCCTACCCGGAAATGCGCGCGCTGGCCGCGGCGGTCGGCCATTCATGTCACATCAGCGTGCTGAGCGGCGGCCGCATGGTGACCGTCGCCCGGGTGGAGCAGCCGAGCGCGGCGAGCTTCGTCGTGCCGATCGGATTCTCGGTCCCAGTTGTCGAATCCGCGTCGGGTCGGGTCCTCCTCGCATTTCTGCCGTCGCTGGAGCAGGAGACGTGGCTTGCGACGCTCCCGAACGTCGATCGCGCCGGCCTGGCGCGGATCCTGTCGCGGATCCGCGCCCGCGGTTACGAAATCGCGCCCAGCGCCAGCGTGGTCGGCATCACCGACCTCAGTTTCCCGCTCTTCGAAGCCGATGCGCGGCCGGTCGCCTGTCTCGCCGTGCCGTTGGCGGCGCGGCGCCATGATCGGCCGGCCCTCCGTGCTGTCATCAAGCTGGTGCGTGCGGCCGCCGAGCGCATCGACTCGGGTTTCGCGCGGCTGCGCCATCCCGCGCGCCCCGCGACGGCGCGCGGGCGGCCGTCGAAACAGGCGTCGAACCGGCCTGGTTAGTTGGCGGGGGGCCGCGGCCGGGATTAACATCTCGCGCGCTTCGTTATCGATAGGCACGGTGCGCGAATGCCCGCGCTGGACCTTGGCGCACGCGCGCCATACGTCCGCCGGAATAGCAAGTAGGTAAATGGGTTATTAACAAAATCGGACCATCCTATCGTCGGGGCGGGCTGCGCCGACGCCGATCGGGCGAATCTGGCTACGGCCGGAGGGTCTGGGCAATGAACGGCGTTCCTGAGTTCGACATCAACGAAACCAGATATCACTGGTGCGTACGGGGATTCTCGTTTCTCCGCCGCCGCCTCGGAATAAACATCAGGGTTCACGACGCTGACGGCCATATCGAGTCCGGCCAAATATTCCTTTTCAATCATTTCACGCGCTTCGAAACCATCATCCCGCAGTACTTCATCCATCAGGCAACCGGCGCGTTTTGCCGCTGCGTGGCGGCGAGTGAATTATTCGCCGGCAATGAAAATCGGGCGAAATTCCTTTGGAGCGTCGGGGCGGTGCCGCACGACCACCCCGGCCTGCTGCCGTTTCTCGCCGCCGAGATCCTGCGTGGGCGTAAGATCATATTCTTCCCCGAAGGAGGCATGATCAAGGACCGCCGCGTCGTCGACGACGACGGACAGTTCAGCATTTTTTCTCCCGTCGCACGAACGACGCGCAAGCATCATCAGGGCGCCGCGGCGACGGCGTTGACGCTGGAAATTTTCAAGCAACGGATTCTCTCCGTGCACGAAGCCGGCGATACGCCGCGTCTGCATCGATGGGTCGAGGCGTTGGGGCTCGATGGAGTCGATGCACTGGTCGCCGCGGCCCGTCGGCCAACGCTGATCGTTCCCGCGAACATCACGTTCTATCCTATCCACACCAGCGACAACATCCTGCGCAAGGGCGCCGAATTGTTCGGCAAGGATCTCAGCGAGCGGGCCAAGGAGGAGCTGCTGATCGAGAGCAACCTGCTGCTGAAGCGCACCGACATGGATATCCGGCTCGGCAGGCCGCTTCGTCCGAACATCGCCTGGAGCCTTTGGGAGCGGTTCATCGTCAAGCGGGCGTTCGAGCAGACCGACAGTCTCGAAGAACTGTTCGCGCTCAAGGACGGCTCCGGCCGCTGGGTCGAGCGCATCGTCGCCACGGCGATGCAGCGCGAGACCCGCCGCCTGCGCGACGCCGGCATGCGCGAGATGTACTCAGGCGTGACGGTCAACCTGAATCATCTGGCGTCGCGCCTTATTTTGGCCCTTTTCGACCGGGGAATTCTCGACATCGATCGCCGCCGGTTTCACCGCCTGCTCTACGTGGCGCTGAAGCAGGCGCAACGCGAAACGATTCACCTGCATGGCAGCTTGACCGATCCCGAAAACTACGACGGTCTATTCCAGGGTAATTGCGGCGCACTCGACAGGTTCCTCGAGGCGGCGACCGCCTCGGGCCTGGTCGAGGCGAACGCCGATCGATACCAGCACCTGCCGAAACTTCGCCGTGAGCCCTCGCTCCATGTGACGCGCCTCGAGAACATCGTTCTTGTCTACGCCAACGAGATCGCCCCGGTCGCCGCCGCCTGTCGGGCGGTCGATGAGGCGATCGCATCGGAGTCGACGGCCGACGGCGCCTCGCTGGCGAGA
>DATFES010000252.1:0-2031 GCA_035250945.1 Alphaproteobacteria bacterium
CGATAGAGGTCGATCGCCGCCCGCATCGATTTGATTGTGTCGAGGTGCATTCGGCGATAGCCGTGGGCGCGCGCCGCTGCGATGATTTCTTCGGCCAGCCGCCGGCCGATCGCCAGCCCGCGCCGTTCGGGAACCACGTACAGCCGTTTCATCTCGCACGTGCCGGGAGGATTGCGATGATCCACATCCAATGGGCGAAGTCCCACGACGCCGATCGCTGCTCCGTCAGCCTCGGCGAGGAGAATAGTCCCCATGGGTTCGGCGTATTTACCCGGCAGCGTCGCCAATTCGTTGTCGAAATCCTGGAAGCAAAGGCTGAACTCGAGCGAGCGCGCGTATTCGAGGAACAAGGCGCGCACCGCCGCGAAATCGGCGCTTGCCGCGGCGCGAATCCGAATGGCTGGCTCGCCCGACCGTCGCGCCGCCTCAGACATGTATCGACGCCTCGAAGAACAAGGCGCATTGACCGGAAATGGTGACCCGCTCGCCGCGATGCTCGCACCAAATTTCGCCGCCGCGTTTCGATACTTGGCGGGCGAACATTTTCGCCTTGCCAAGCCGCTTCGCCCAATAGGGTATGAGCGTGCAATGCGCCGATCCGGTCACCGGATCCTCGTTGATCGAGTGCTTGGGCGCGAAAAAGCGCGACACGAAATCGACGCCGCTTCCCGGCGCTCCAGGCGCCGTGGCGATCAGGGCCATGCAGTCGAGCGCGGCGACCTTGGCGAAATCGGGCGACAACGACACCACCTCGTCGGCATTGGCGAAGACCGCAAAGCCGTCGCGCGCCGCCAGCACCTCGCGGGGGGTCCGATTGAGGGCCGCGGCGACGTCGCCGAGATTGGATCTTGGGCCGGGTGGTCGCGCCGGAAAGTCCATCGCCAGCTTGTCGCCCTCGCGCGTCACGACGAGCGCGCCGGATTTGCGGGTATGGAATCGCACCACATCGCGCCCGGCGACGAGGCGATTCAAGATGACATAGGCCGCCGCCAGTGTCGGATGGCCGGCGAGATCGATCTCGGCCACCGGCGTGAACCAGCAGATTTCATAATCCTCGCCGCGAGGGACGAAGAACGCCGTCTCCGAAAGATTGTTCTCGGTTGCGATCGCCTGCATCACGTCGTCAGGCAACCAGCGCCCGAGCGGCACGATCGCCGCCGGGTTGCCGGAGAACACGCGCGAGGCGAAAGCGTCGACCTGGTACATCGGCAACTGCATGGCGATGTCGCTCCGTTCAGCCGCGCGGATACATGAAGGCGTTGTCGATCTTCGGCATGCCGATATGCGCGTAGTACGACATTGCCCGCGGTGCGGCGAGAAGCAACACCATCGCGTGCGGCGCGACCGCGCGCCGCGTTTCGTCGATGAGACGGCGTCCGATGCCACGCCCCTGGTACGCGTGGTCAACCGCGAGATCGGACAGGTAACAGCAGAAGGAAAAATCGGTGAGCGATCGCGCGACCCCGACCAACCGCGACTGATCGCGCGCGGTGACGATAAGGTTGCCGTGCTCGAGCATCGCCGCAATCCGCTGCGGCTCGTCGACCGGACGTCGCTCGGCCAAGCCCGAGCGCCGCAATACGTCGACGAACTCCTCGGCCGTGAGCGCGTCCACCGTTGCGTAAACGACGGACATCGCTATTCGCCCGGCGCGGCGTGGCAGGCCATGAATTCGCCGAGCGCACGGTCGCCCGCGGACTCGCTTCCGGTTAGCGTCGCGATGACGCGCTTGCGGTCGACCGGCTTGCGATTCTGCGACAGCTTGAACTTCCCCTCGAGCCGCTCGACAGGGATTTCCAATCCGACGATTCCCCTGAGCATTCCGGCCATGAAATCTGGCGGCAAGGCTTCGGCGCTCCAAGCGTTGGCGCCGGCGCCTTCGTGCGTCCTGACCAGCCGCTTGACCAGCGCCTCGAGCTTCGACGGCTCCTCGATCAGCCGCGCTTGGCCGTAGGCGTGAACCGCCGCGTAGTTCCACGTCGGGACCGCGGGATGGATCTCGTACCAGGACGGCGAAACGTACCCATGCGG
>DATFES010000258.1:0-6191 GCA_035250945.1 Alphaproteobacteria bacterium
AAGAACAAGCTGATGGAGCGCGCCGGCGACCGCTTCCACGTGCTTCCCGGCGCCACCAATCCGGCGAGCGACGAAATTCTTTTCGCGCGCGTCGACTGGATGCAGAAAAACCCGCAGAAGGTCGACATCCTGGTCGAAGAATTCGCCAAGCTATGGGCCGAGATGGCCAAGAACCCGGGCATCATCGAACAGGAGCGCGCCAAGCGCGGCCTGCTCAAAGACCAGCCCAAGGAAGTGCTCGACGGCGTGACCAAGTTCTACACGCAGGGCGTCGAGGCCGGGCTGTTCAACGCCAAAGGCGGCGGCGTCGACGCCGTCAAGTCGGATTTCGAGTTCTACGTCGAGGCGGGGCAGATGCAGGGCCCGGCCGACAGCCTCAAGGTCGAGGATTTCTGGGATCTTCGCCCGCTCGACAAGGCGCAGAAGAAGCTCGGCAGCTGAAGCGAGCCTAGGAGCATGGGGGCGGAGACGGCGGCCGGGATGTCGCCGTCTCCGCCCGATCTCTAGAGGAACGTGGAACGCTTGTCTTCGCTTTACGCAAATCCACGCGCGCTGCGGCTGTTCTCGGTCGTCGCTGTCCTCGCCGCCTGGGAATACGCCGGGCGGGCCGGCGTCAGCGCCGCGTTTCCCACCTTCACCGAGACCGCGATGGCGTGGCTGACGATGGTGGGCGACGGATCGCTGCCGGCGGCGTTGACTATCACGCTCGTGCCGCTGGCTATCGGTATTCTGATTTCTGCGGCAATCGGCGTCGCTTCGGGGCTCGCCATGGGGCTCAGCCGGCGCGCGGAGTGGCTTGGCTTGCCGCTGTTCATCGTCCTGCAGGCAGCGCCGCTCGCGGCGATCATCCCGCTTCTCGTTCTCGCCTACGGGGTTGGCTTGTTGACCAAGGTGCTGACAGTGTGCGTCATGGCGGTTCCGGTCATCGTGCTCAATTCGTTCAAAGCGATCCGGCATACGCCGGCGTCGCTCGAGGAGATGGGCCGCTCGTTCCTCGGCACGCGCCGGCAGCTCGTCGTCAAGATCATCCTGCCGGCGGCGAGCCCGGTCATCTTCGCCGGGCTGCGGCTCGGCCTCGCCGCGGGATTCATCGGCGCGATCCTCGCCGAACTGCTGATCAGCCCGACCGGCATCGGCGACCTCATCACGTTTTACCAGTCGATCGCCGAGTATCCGCGAATGTACGCCTCGATCGCCACGGTGATGGTGCTGTCGCTCTTGTTTATCGAGCTCCTCGAGGCGATCGAGACGCATTTGTTCCGACCAGAGAAGCGAGCCCGCTGATGGCCATCCTGCAGCTCAAACCCGCGCGCGATGCGCGCTCGGCGGCCGATTCGATCGTCTCGGTGCGCGGCGTATCGAAGACTTATCCCGGCGGCGTCGAGGCGCTCAAGGACGTCGACCTCGATTTTCCCAAGGGCCAGCTCACCACGCTGCTGGGTCCCTCGGGCTGCGGCAAGACGACGCTGCTCAAGATCATCGCCGGGTTGATCGACGCGAGCGCCGGCGAGGTTCTGGTGCAGGGCAAGAAGGTGTCGGGACCGGGACCGGAGCGCGCATTCGTCTTCCAGGATTTCGCCCTGATGCCGTGGGCCGACGTGATGCGCAATGTCGCTTTCGGTCTCGAATTGCGCGGCGTGGCGCGGGCGGAGCGCGAGGCGATCGGCGAGAAATACATCCGCGCCGTCGGCCTGACCGGCTTCGAGCGCCGCTATCCACACGAGCTTTCGGGCGGGATGCGCCAGCGCGTCGGGCTCGCCCGCGCGCTCGCCGTCAAGGCCGAGGTGCTGCTCATGGACGAGCCCTTTTCGGCGGTCGACGAACAGAACCGCCGCAAGTTCCAGGAGGACATGCTGGAGCTCATCGGGCGCGAGAAGAAGACGTTCCTGTTCGTCACCCACAGCATCGAAGAGGCGGTGTATCTCTCGAACCGCATCGTCCTATTGTCGCCGCGACCAGGACGGATTTCGCGAATCGTCGAGCCGGCGATACCGCGCGACATCACGCCCGACCAGATCCGCCGCCACCCGATCTACCTCGACACCGTCGAGACGATCTGGCAGGGCCTGAAGCAGTACGTCGACTGAGATCCAGGCAAATGGAACTTTTCGGCCGTCGCATTCCGTACACCGCCTCGCTCCTGGTCTGGGCGGCGCTGTGGGAATTGGTCGGCCATACCGATGCCGTGCTGCTGTTGCCGCCGCTGTCGAGCGTCGTCGTGCGGATATTCGAGATCGTGCCGACCGAGACATTCATGGAGGCGCTGGCGCTCACGGCGCGCGCATTCGTGACCGGAGTCGGCGTCTCGATCGTCGTCGGCGTGCCGCTGGGCGTCGCGATGGGCCGCGTCGAATTGGTCGACCGGCTGATCTTGCCGTGGGTCAACCTCTTCGTCAGCGCGCCGCTGACCGCGCTCGTCCCGGTGATCATGGCGCTGTTCGGCTTCGGCGAAACGACGATCATCTTGACGGTGATCCTGTTCACGGTATGGATCGTCGTGCTCGACGCGCGCGCCGGCACGCGGGCCATCTCCACTTCGCTGATCGAGATGGCGCGAAGCTACGGCGCCACGCCGTGGCAGGCCCTCACCAAGATCTATATCTGGGCGGCGTTGCCCGAGATCCTCGCCGGCGTGCGCCTCGGCCTGGTGCGGGCGGTCAAGGGCGTCATCATCGGCCAGCTCCTCGTTTCGGTCGTCGGCTTCGGCCACATGTTCGAGATCTATCAGTCGAATTTCCTGATGGAGCACCTCTGGGCGCTGCTCCTGCTTCTCTTCGTCCTTGCGTTCTTGATCGATGGTCTGTTGGGCTATCTCGAGAAACGCGTCGAATACTACGCCGCAACTCGAAACTGAGAGTGAACAACATGGAAGGGTCGACCAAGAAGTTCGTCGTCACGCCGCCGTCGATCATGGCGCTGCCGGTCCGCGGCTCGGACGCGGTGTTTCCGGTGCATCGCATCTATTGCATCGGCCGCAATTACGCCGAGCACGCCATCGAGATGGGGCACGATCCCGTCCGCGAGCCGCCGTTCTTTTTCCAGAAGAACCCCGACAACATCGTCGTCGAGGGCCGCGACTTCCCCTATCCGCCGAAGACGAAGGACGTTCACCACGAAATCGAGATGGTCGTCGCGCTCGGCAAAGGCGGCGCCAACATCGAGGTGGGCCGCGCGCTTGACCATGTCTACGGTTACGGCGTCGGTCTCGACATGACGCGCCGCGACCTCCAAGGCGAAGCCAAGAAGCTCGGCCGCCCGTGGGAAATCGGCAAGGCGTTCGAGGATTCGGCGCCGTGCTCCGTGCTGGTTCCGGCCTCGCAGATCGGCCATCCGGCGAAGGGCGCCGTTTGGCTTAAGGTCAACGGCGAAATCCGGCAAAAAGGCGACCTCGACCAGATGATCTGGAAAGTCCCGGAAATGATCGCCTATCTCTCCGAATATTTCGCCCTCGCGGCGGGCGATCTCATATTCTCGGGCACGCCCGCCGGCGTCGGCGCGGTCAAGAAGGGCGACCGCCTGCATGGCCATGTCGACGGCGTCGGCGATCTCGAACTGACGGTGGTCTAGACGACGGCGCGGCGTAGTGCCGCGCCTTCTTTTGCCTTCCCCGTTTCGGCGTAGAATGCGCCAGTTTTGATACGTCGCGGCCGGGCCCTCCGCCCGGCCGTCGTTTCGCGAGGGGAAGCCCGTCGTGGCCAACGTCCTGATCTTCGGCGCGGTCATTCTGAGCGCCGCACTCCTCAATGCCGGCAACGGGTTGATCCAGACGCTGCTGCCGATCCGCCTGACGGTCGAGGGCTTCTCGGCTTCGGCGAGCGGCGTGATGCTTGCTGGCCATGCCGTCGGATTCTTGGTCGGATGCCTAAGCGCGCCGGGGGCGATCCAACGCGTCGGCCACATTCGCGTCTTCGCGGCGGCCGCCGCGATCCTCGCCATCACCAGCCTCGCCTTCTCGATCGCCGTCGATACGGTGTTTTGGACCCTGCTCAGGCTCGCCACCGGGTTCGCTTCGGCGGCGATGTTCACCGCGCTCGAAAGCTGGCTCAACGCCGGGACGACGCGCGATATCCGCGGCTCGGTCATGGGCGTCTACATGGTGGCGGGAAAAATCGCCCTCATCGGCGGCCAGCTCATGCTGACCCTGCCCTTCGAGCCGATGGCGATCTTCATGCTCGGCAGCGCGGTCTATTCGCTTTGCCTGGTTCCGATGGCGATGACGCAGACGCCAAGCCCGGACGTAAGCCGCGTGCGGCCGATCAGCCTCAAGGAGATTTACGCCATCGCGCCGGCGGCGCTCGCCGGCTGCCTCGCCGCCGGACTGGTCAATAGCGCCGTCGCCGGCCTCGCGCCCGTCTACGCCACGCAGATCGATTTGCCACGCGAGCTGGCCGCGGTGAGCGTGTCCGCCCTTCAATTCGGGACCCTGCTGTTGCAGTGGCCGCTTGGCCGCATGTCCGATCGCTTTGACCGGCGACGAATCATCGTGACCATCGGCGCGGTGTCGGCGGCCGCGTCGATCGCGCTCCTGTTCGGCCCGACGCTGCCCGTCTGGCTCTTGTTCACCCTGTTCGCCGTGTGGGGCGGATTCGCGCTGTCGATCTATGCGGTGAGCATCGCGCATGCCAATGATCTGGCGCACCGCGATCAGCTCATCTCGTTGTCGAGCGGCCTGCTCATGGTGTGGGCGTTCGGATCGATGATGGGTCCGGTCGTCGGCGCCGGCATCATGGAATTGTTCGGCCCGAGCGGCCTCTTCGGCTATTCCGGCGCCATGTACGCGCTACTCACCGCCTTCATCGTCTGGCGGATGACGGCGCGCCGCGGCGTGCCGGCCGAACGGCAGGTCTTCGTCGATGTACCAACGACGACGCCGATGGCGGCCAAGCTGGCCCACGCCGAAGCGCCCGATGGCTCGGCGACGCAGGTTCAGCCGCCGAGATAGGTTCCGCCGTTGACGTGCATCGTTTGGCCGGTGATGTAGCGCCCGCCCGGCCCGCACAGGTAACGGACCATCGCCGCGACCTCCTCGGGAACGCCACGACGTCCGACGAGCGTAACGTTTATCGTGTGATGATGCGGCTGTGGCGCGCTCGCCGCGCCGCGCACGGTCGCGATCAGGCCGGGCGCCACGCAGTTGACCGTGATGCCGTCCCCCGCCAGGTCGTGCGCCAGCGCGCGCGTGAAGCCGACAAGCCCCGCCTTGGCGGTGACGACATGCGCCCGGTCCTTGGCGCCGGTATGCGCCGTGAGGCCGCCGATGTTGACGATCGTGCCCGCCCCGCTTGCGCGCAGATGCGGTAGGCTGGTCATGACGCAATTGAACGCCCCGTCGAGTACGACAGCGAGTATCTCGCGCCAGTCGGCAAGCGTCATACGGTCGATCGGCGTCTCGCGCCGCACGGCGGCGTTATTGACCAGGATATCGAGGCGGCCGAAGCGAGCGATGGCGGCGTTCACCATCCGCTTGACCGCTTCGGCGTCGGTGACGTCGGCGAGATGCGCCAATGCGGCGCCGCCGCCCGCGTTGATTTCCTGTGCCACCGCATCGGCTTCGGCGCCCTTGCGGCGCGTATTGACGACGATCGACGCCCCGCCCTCGGCCAACGCCAACGCGATCGCCCGGCCGATGTTTCGTCCGGCACCGGTCACCAGCGCCACGCGACCCGCGAGCTCGCCACTCGGTCCGTCGGCCATGGTCCTAGTCCCTGAGCGCCGCGAGATCGACGCGGCCGTCGAACAAACCGCCGATTGCCTCGAGCGCCGCGTCGATTTTCGGCTGCGTCCAGCCACCGTAACGCGCATTGCGCGCGAATTTCTCGACGATGTCGGCGCGCGACAAAGGTTCGTTGGCGCCGCCGCGCAGGTGCGGCTGCCGTTCCTCGATCGTCGAGCCGTTCTTGAGGCGCACGCGAATATGTCCCGTATAGGCGTTGGGATAGGGATTCTTGGGGTCGATTTCGTAACGCACCTTCGCGGCGAGCGCCAGAAGCCGAGGGTCGCCGACGAATTCTTCACTGAACGCTTCGAGCCCGGCCCCATCGAGAATGAACCCGGCGGCGATGCAATAGGGCGTGCTGAACTTGGCGGCGTAACCATTGGGCGGACGTCGCTTGGCGGCAAGCGGTTCCCAGAGCCGATGAACCGTGCCCTCGGCGGCTTCGCAGACGATGTCGGCGATGTCGTCGGCGGCG
>DATFES010000265.1:0-12913 GCA_035250945.1 Alphaproteobacteria bacterium
TGAGCAGCAGGTTCGCTCCCAGCGAAAAGCCGACGGCGAGCACGCCACGCGCGCGCGCGTCCTGCGGCAAGGCCGCCAGCGCATCGGCTAGGTCTTGCTTGCGCCCGGCGTGATAGCGCTCGCGGCAATAGGCGCGCGTCGCTCCGGCGCCGCGCAAATTGAGTCGCAGCACGGAAAAGCCGGCGGTGAGCAGGCTGCGCGCGGTTAGTATTATGTAATAGCTGTCGGCGCAGCCGGTGAGGCCGTGGATGAGCACGACCATCGGCAGGCGCGTGGCGTTGCGATGCCACTCGGCGCACAATCGATCTCCCGTGCCATCGCGCATCGGCAGGTCGAGGCTGGTCGCCGGCCACGAACTCAGGTCGGGTCGCGGGCGGACAATGAAATTTCGAACGGTCTGCAGATCGGGTCCGAACCATGGCGGCCGCGGCCGAAACGGCGGAAACTCGCCGTGCGGCTCGCCAACCCGGTCGAGTAACGCCGCGCTCAGCCCCATGGTCCGCGCCGACCGCGCTCGATCGGCCCAGTCTGGTCCGACGCGCCGGGCCCAGGGCCGCCTGCCCCGCCCGTCGGCGGTTCATCGTCCCACGGCCGCCGCTGAGGCGGGTCGCCCCACATCGGAACGCCGGGCAAACGGAAAAAGGGCACCAGGACGAGACCGGCCATGAAGCCGCCGATATGCGCGAACCAGGCGACCCCGCCCTGTTCAGGATCGTCGGCCAGGCCGAATATGACCTGAAAGAGGATCCAACCGCCGAGATAGAGATAGGCCGGCACGTGAACCGTTCGATAGTAGAACCCGGCCCAAATGAACGTGCGTATGTTCGCCGTCGGGTGCAAGACGATATACGCACCCAGCACGCCGGAAATGGCGCCGCTGGCGCCGATCATCGGCACCATCGATGAGGTGAGCACGAACCCTTGCACCAGCGCCGCGACGATACCGCATATGACGTAGAACATCGCGAAGCGGACGTGACCCATCGCCTCTTCGATGTTGTTGCCGAAAATCCACAAGAACAGCATGTTGCCGATGATGTGTTCGAGCCCACCGTGGAGGAACATCGACGTCACCACGGTCAACAGCGGATCGATGGTCTCGATACCCGGCGGCAAGGACCGCCCCTCGAGCAGTACGCCCGGCGTCATGCCGTAGCCGCGCAGCAACGCCTCGGCCTCTCCCGGCAGCAGGCTGAGTTGATAAAAAAACACGATTGCGCACGTCGCGATGAGGATCAGATTGACGATCGGCACGATCTTGATCGGAACTTCGTCGCCGACCGGCATGAACATCGGCCGACGCCCTCAACGACCGGCAATAAAGCGGCGTACGCTGGCCACCTGGTCGTCGGCCATCAGCGCCGGGGCGTGTCCGCAACGGGAAAACTCGACAGACTGCACCAGGCCATTCGCGGCGGCCGGCCCGCGCTGCTTCATCTCCGCTAGCGTGGTGGACAGCAACAGATCGGAATTCGCGCCGCGAACGATCAACGTCGGGCAGGCGATCGCCTCCCAAACCGGCCACATATCGATGTCCTCGATCGGGCGCGCCTGAAATGTCCCGCCGATCGCCGGGTCATAGTGAAGCTTGAGGCGGCCATTTCCATCGGCGATCGCGCTGTGCCGGGCAAGATGCGCCCATTCGGCGTCGCTCAGGGGGCCGAACGGAGCGCTCACCTGGCGTAAGTAAGCCTCGACCCCCGATAAATCATCGAAGCGCGGGTCCGCACCGACGTATCCAGCCAGCCGTTCGAGCGCCGATTTCGGGATGAAGGGTCCGATATCGTTCAGCAACAGGCGGCGGATCGGCGTGTTCGTCTTCGCGGCCAGCATCATGCCGATCAAACCGCCCATCGACGTCCCGACCCAATCGATTTCGCTTGCGTCGATCCGCGCGAGCAGCGCCGCGGCGACCGAGACATACAGCGGATAGCCATAGCCCTCGGGCCGCGACAGCCAATCGCTCGCGCCGCGTCCCGGCATATCGACGCACACGACACGCCGTCCGTTGGCGGCTAGCGCGGCCGCCAGAACGTCGAAATCGCGCGCATTCCGCGTCAGGCCATGGGCGCAAACGACGGCTCCGGGAGCTTCGCGGGCGCCCCATTCCAAATAGGCAACGGTGACGAACCCTTCCGGCGCCAACGCGGCGAAACGTTCGAATCGAGGCGTCATCACATCTTGCAATCTATCGAAGGACCGACCGCCATGCCATCGACATGCCGGCCATGCCGCGCTCACGCTGGACAGTCGCTCGTCGGCATCGGTACAAGTCGGGACGATTGCGGCAAACAATCCAGCCACGGCGGGCGCACCCGCTTTCCAGCGAATTACGTCCATGCCTGCCTCGAGCCCCCGCCTCCGCGGTCTTCTTTATGCGACAGGCGCGCCGTTATGCTGGAGCATCGGCGGCGTGGTTATGCGGTCGGTCGATGCAAGCGGCTGGGACATCGTTTTCTGGCGCTCCGGTACGCATGCGATCGTGCTTGGCGTTGCGCTTGGGCTCTTGTTCGGCTCGCGGACGATGCGCGACATACGTTACGCCGGCTGGTCGGGCTGGATCTCGGCGGCGTTGCTCGCCGGCGTGTTCACGTTCCACGTCCTTGCCATCGCCAACACGACGGTAGCAAACGTCCTGATCCTGCAGTCGACTTCGCCGATCTTCGTCGCCGTTTTTGCCGCCCTCGTGCTCGGAGAAAGGGTGGATCGCCGCAGCGCGATACTACTGGCGCTCGCCCTGGCCGGATTGGCGCCAGTGCTGGCCGCCTCGTTCGGCACGACGACCGGCGCGGCCAGCCCGCTTGGCGATGCGCTGGCGCTAGCCGTGTCGTTCTGCTCGACGATCAATTTTCTGGTGATCCGCCGGGCGCGCGCGGTCAATCTGATCCCGGCGACGGTGTTCGCCGGGGCGCTCGCGGCGGTCGTCGCCTGGCCGTTTGCATCGCCTTTCGCGTTGTCCGCGACCGATATCGGCCTGCTCATCGGTCTTGGAATCGTGCAGAACGTTTGCGGTGTATCGCTATTTTATGCCGCGCTCCGGCGTCTTCCGGCGGCCGAGGTCGGCCTGCTGTGTCTATTGGAGCCGGCGCTCGGACCGATCTGGGTGTGGCTGTTCGTCGGCGAAGAGCCGGCGGTGCTGACGATGCTGGGCGGCGCTGCGATCGTCGGCGCGCTTCTCATCAAGGGTACGCTCGATCTGCGATATCCCGCGCCGGCGAAAGCGCTCCCGGCATGAGCGCCGTCGCGACCGCGACGCCGCCCAACCGGCGTCTCCGAGCATTGTTCCTCATGCTCGCCGCTGGGCTGGTTTGGAGCACCGGCGGGCTTCTCGTGCGCAGCGTATCGATCATCGACGGCTGGGAGATCGTCTTCTGGCGCTCCCTGTTCATGGTCTTGTTCATGGCGAGCGTCCTTGCGGCGTGGCACGGACGGCGCGCGCCGCGGGTGGTGCGAAGCATCGGCCCAGCCGGCGTGCTGGCGGGAATCTTTCTGTCGCTGACGTTCTTCTTTTTCATCCTGTCGGTGACCCGCACCACCGTCGCCAACACGCTTGTCATCATGAGCATCGCGCCATTCGCCGCGGCGATCTTCGCCCGCCTTTTCATCGGTGAGATGGTTCCGCCGCGCACTTGGTTTGCGATGGCGATCGCGTTCTCGGGCGTCGCCATCATGTTCGCAAACTCGCTCACCGTCGGCGACTGGCTCGGCAACCTGTTGGCGCTCGGCGTGCCGCTCGCGTATGCGTCGAATATCACGATGCTTCGCCGCTTCGGCGGCGCGGTCGATATGGCGCCGACGGTGATGATCGCCGGGTTGTTCTCGATCGTCGTCGCGCTGCCGATGGGCTGGCCGTTCGAGGCGACTTGGCGCGATATTTTCGTGCTTGCGATCATGGGCGTCGTTCAGCTTGGCATCGGTTGCCTCCTCATGACGCTGGCGACCCGCCATCTTCGCGCCGCCGAGATCGGCCTGATAACGTTGCTCGAAACCATTTTGGGACCGATCTGGGTGTGGCTGGGAATTGGCGAACGGCCGACCGACCCGGCGCTGGCCGGTGCGTCGATTGTCGTCGGGGCGCTGATCGCGAACGAATTGTTCGGCTTCATCCGCAAGCGCCCATGAACCGGCCGTGGATGGCGCAAGCGCGGTTGTCCCCGGCGTCCCGCTCGGCTATGAATCGCCACCCTTTCGCCAAGGAGCCATCGCATGGCCGGTTCGGGCCCACTGGCGGGCGTCGTCGTGGTCGATCTGTCGCGCATTCTAGCCGGCCCTTATTGCACGCTGCTGATGGCCGAGCTTGGCGCCCGCGTGATCAAGGTCGAAGCTCCGAAGACCGGCGACGACGCGAGGGCCTACGGACCGTTCCTCAAGGGAAAGTCGGTTTATTTCATGTCGATCAACCGCGGCAAGGAATCGATCGCGCTCGATCTCAAGCGAGACGCCGACCGCGCGGTGCTCGACCGGCTCTTGGCCAAGGCCGACGTGATCGTCGAGAACTTCCGCCCCGGCACAATGGAGAAGTTGGGTTACGGTTGGGACGCGTTGCACCGGAAGTATCCGCGTCTCATCTACGTGGCGGCCTCGGGCTTCGGCCATTCGGGACCTGAGTCGCAACGCGCCGCTTACGACATGGTCGTCCAGGGCATGGGCGGCATCATGAGCATCACCGGCTCGCCGGGCGGACCACCGGTGCGTATCGGCATGTCGATCGGCGACATTGGCGCCGGGCTTTATGCGTGTATCGGCGTCAATGCGGCGCTCTATCACCGCGCGAAGACCGGCGAAGCGACCAAGGTCGACATCGGCATGTTCGATTGCCAGCTCGCGCTGCTCGAGAACGCGGTCCTGCGTTACTTTGTCACTGGCAAGGCGCCGGGGCCGCTCGGCGCGCGCCACCCGACCATTGCGCCGTTCGAGGCGTATCATGCGGCCGACGGCTACCTGATTGTCGCGGCCGGCAACGACTCGCTTTTCGTCAAGCTATGCGCGGCGCTGCACCGCCCGGGTCTTGCCGAGGATTCGCGCTACATCAGCAACGATCTGCGCAACCAGAATGTCGACGCGCTCAAGACCGATATCGAATCGGTGCTGTCGACCAAGCCGGTTGCACACTGGCTCAAAATTCTTGACGATGCGGGCGTGCCGGCGGGACCAATCAACCACGTTGGCCAGGCGATCGGCAGCGCGCAGGCCACGGCGCGCAACATGATCGTCACTACCGACGATCCGGTGGCCGGAACGGTCAAGCTGGTCGGCAATCCGATCAAGCTGGTTGGCTTCCCCGACCCGCCGACGCGGTCGCCGGCGCCGGAGCTCGACGGCGATCGGGACCGCATTCTGAAAAGCCTATGACCTTGCGAGGAGACGTTTCATGGCCACCGCCAACTTGCTGACCCCCGTCCTTGACCCGCAGGCGTTGGCGCATCAACTCGCGGGCAAGCTGCTAATCAATGGGGCGATGACGCCGGCCAAATCGGCCAAGACCTTCGATGTCGTCAATCCGGCGACGGGGCGGAAGGTTGCCGCGGCGGCGCTTGGAGAGGCGCCCGATGTCGACGCCGCCGTCGACGCCGCGGCCCGTGCGCAGACGCAGTGGGCGCGGACTGCGGCGCGACAACGGGGCAAGCTTCTCGCCGAGTGCGGGCGGGTGCTCAACGAGCATGTCGAGGAGCTTGGAAGGCTGATCGCGCTTGAAACCGGCAAGGCGCTACGCACCGAAAGTCGCGTCGAGGCGTCGATCCTTGCCGACGTCTTTGTCTTCTACGGCGGGTTGGGCTCGGAACTCAAAGGAGAGAGCGTTCCCTTCAGTCCCGACATGTTGACCGTGACGACGCGCGAGCCGATTGGCGTCGTCGGCGCAATCATTCCGTGGAACGTGCCGCTGATGTTGATGGCGCTGAAGATCGCGCCGGCGCTGGTCGCCGGCAACGCTGTTGTCGTCAAATCGGCCGAGGAAGCGCCGCTCGCCGCGCTCCGCGCTTGCCAGATCATGAACACCGTGCTGCCGCCGGGCGTGTTCAACATTCTGTCGGGATTCGGCCCGGAATGCGGCGCGCCGCTCGTCGCTCACCCGAAGGTCGGCAAGGTCACCTTCACTGGCTCGGTCGAAACCGGAAAGACCGTCTACCGGACGGCGGCCGAAAAGCTCATCCCGGTGACGCTCGAGCTCGGCGGCAAAAGTCCGATGATCGTAATGGCCGATGCCGATGTCGATCGCGCCGTCGCCGGCGCCATCGTCGGCATGCGCTTTACCCGCCAAGGCCAGAGTTGTACCGCCGCCAGCCGGATTTTCGTCCACGAGAAGATCCATGACGAGTTTGTCGCCAAACTACGGGCGAAGGTCGACGCGATGAAGATGGGCGACCCGCTCGACGAGACGACCGACATCGGCGCGATCATTTCTAGGCCGCAATACGACAAGGTCAAGTCTTACATTAAGATTGGCCGGGAAACCCCTGGTGCACAGGCGATAGAGTGTTCGGAGTTGCCGAACGATCCCAAGCTCAAGGATGGGTTGTTTGTCCGCCCAGTGGTGTTGACTGGCGTGACCAACGCCAGCCCGGTGGCGCGGGAGGAAATATTCGGCCCGGTCACCTGCGTGATGAAATTCACCGGCTACGACGAGGTGATCGCCGCGGCGAACGACAGCGACTACGGGCTCGCCGCCTCGGTTTGGACTCGCGACCTCAAGACAGCGCTCGACGCCACGCGCCGCCTCGAGGCCGGCTTCGTCCAGGTCAACCAGAACCTCGTCGTGCAGCCGGGGCTGTCCTATGGCGGCATCAAGCAGTCGGGTCTCGGCAGGGAGGCGTCGCTGGAGGCGATGCTCGAACATTTCACGCAGAAGAAGACGATTATCATCAACATGACTTGACCCGAGCCTCGGCTTCTTCACCATCAAGCGATGGCACGTCGCAGACGCGGATTCGCGAGAACGATCACTTGGGCGGCGCGCGGCGCCATGGCCGCGGTGGTGCTTGGCGCCGCCCTGGCGGCCTCCGGCTACGCCTATATCCGCACGTCGCTTCCCACGACCTCGGGACGATTAGAGCTGGCAGTCTTGGGCGCTCCCGTCGAGGTCTTTCGCGATCGCTACGGGGTCCCGCATATCTTTGCGCAATCGGAGCGCGATGCTTACGCCACACTCGGCTTCGTTCATGCGCAAGATCGCTTGGCGCAGATGGATTTCATGCGCCGCACCGCCGAGGGCCGCCTCTCCGAAATCATCGGCGCGGCCGCGCTGCCGCACGATCGCTTCGTGCGCACGCTCGGACTGCGCGCCCAGGCGGACGCGGCGCTCGCCGCCATGGCGCCCGAAGTTCGCGCCGCGTTCGATGCCTATGCCGCCGGCGTCAACGCGTATCTAACCTCGCATGACGGCGCTTGGCCGCCGGAAATATTGTTCAATGGAGCCTCGCTTGCGCCATGGGAGCCCGTCCATAGTCTGCTGTGGGGACGGTTGATGTCGGTCCAGCTTGCGGTCAATTGGCGCGGCGAACTGAGTCGCGCCCGATTGGCCGGCCGTCTCACGCCCGCGATGCTGGCCGAACTATGGCCCGATCATCCGCCCGACGCTGCAACGACGCTGGCGCGCCATGCGGCCGATCTTCGGTCGCTTGCACTCGATCGCCTGGCCGCGGCGTTGCCGCAACCGCTGGGGCCAGCTCAAGCGTCGAACGAGTGGGTCGTGTCGGGCATCCGTGCGACCAGCGGCAAACCACTGCTGGCCAACGATCCGCACCTTGGTCTTGGTGCGCCAGGCGTCTGGTATCTGGCGCGAATCGAGGCCCCTGGCCTTTCACTCGCTGGGGCAACCGCGCCGGGCGTTCCATTGCTGGTGCTCGGACATAACGGCGCGCTTGCCTGGGGGTTCACGACGACCAACGCCGACACCCAGGACCTGTTCTTCGAGCGGGTCGTCGAAGGCGACCCGGAGCGTTACGAGACGCCCTCTGGTCCACAGGCGTTCTCGACCAGGCGCGAGGTCATCGCCGTAAAGGGCGACGACCCGGTAACTCTCACCGTACGCTCCACGCGGCACGGCGTCGTCATATCGGATCTGGCGCTGGCGACCGACGCCGTCCCGCCCGGCTATGTGCTGGCGCTCGCCGACGCGGCGGCGGAACAACCCGATCGCACCGCCGAGGCTCTCTATCGCATGAATCGCGCGACAGGCGCCGATGAGTTTGTCGCGGCGCTGGCGTCGTGGCATGCGCCGGTTCAAAACATCGTCTACGCCGACACCTCCGGACGAATTGGCGTCTACACCGCCGGACGCATTCCGCAGCGCAAGTCCGGCGACGGCTGGATGCCGCAACCGGGATGGACTGGCGAGTTCGATTGGCTCGACTTCATTCCGTTCGTCGAGCTGCCGCACGCCGCCGACCCAAAATCCGGGCGGCTCATCAACGCCAACAACCGCGTTGTGCCTGATGATTACCCTTATTTCGTAAGCCGCGATTGGGATTCGCCCGAGCGCGCCGAGCGCATCGCCGAACGCCTTGCCGAGCGCGCAAAGCACGACATCGCGAGCATGGAGTCCATTCAGGCCGACGATGTGTCGCTGTTCGCAAGGCGTCTGCTGCCGGCGATGGCGCGCACGCGAACGAACGATGCCCGCGCCCGCGAGGCGCTGGCCAAGCTTGCCAATTGGGACGCGCGCATGGATCGCGGGCGCGCCGAGCCGCTGCTTTTCAATTCCTGGGTCCGACAGACCGCCGCCGACCTGCTGGTCCGCGCACTTGGACCCGCGGCGGCGGATCTGTTGCGCGAAACTCCCATCCTTGTCCGCCGCGCTTTCGATGGGACATCCGAGTTTTGCGATGATCGCGCGACCGACGTCGTTGAATCGTGCGCCGATCTGGTGTCGGCCGCTCTTTCGAAGACGCTCGACGAATTGACGCAGACCTACGGCGCAGACATGGGGAAGTGGCGGTGGGGCGACGCGCACGCCGCGCTATTTCTCCACCCGTTTTATTCGCGTGTTCCCGTAATCGCCCAGTGGACAGCCTTTCGCCAACCGACCGACGGCGACAACTTCACCGTTCGGCGGGCCGCCTCGCGGGCAGGCGACCCGGCGAATCCGTTTGCGCACGTACACGGTCAGAGCCTGCGCGCCGTCTACGATCTCGACGATCTCAGCCGGTCGCGCTTCATCACCGCGCCGGGTCAGTCGGGCAACCCGCTCTCGCCGCATTGGGGCGACTTGGTCCCGCTTTGGGCGCACGCCGGCTCGCTCGCCCTTTCCGGAGACGCCGAAGCGCTGTTGAACGCCGGGGCCAGCCGACTCGTTCTCGAACCGCCTCACTGACGCATCAGGCGCCTTCTCCGCGGTCCAGCTCGCGATTGTAGAACTGCCAGAAATTCTCGATCAGAGGCCGCGTCATAAGTTGCGCTCGCTTATGCTCGAGTTCCGCCGGCTCGGAATACCGATAGGCGAAGCCGCTCGCGCCGAGCGCCAGCTGCGCCTTGCAGGCCTTCTCGAGAAATATGCCGATCAGCGTCGTCTCCTCGATGTCGCGGGCGGCGAAGGTGACGCCGTGGTTGCGCATGAAGACGATCGGCGCATCGCCCAGCGATGCGGCCAGCGCCTCGCCCAGCGCAAGATCGTCGATCAGTCCGGCGCTGTCTTCGAACCGCGCAGCGCGGGCGGCGAAATAGGCCGCCTCGTGGGTGACGGCGCGCAACGTCTCGCCGGTAGCGGCGAACAGACAGGCGTGATGGGGATGCGTATGGCCGACGACGTCGACATCGGCGCGCCGCCGCAAGATCGCGGCATGGATCGGCCACTCGAGATGGACGCGCCCATCGCCCGCCAACTTGCGCCCGGCAAAATCGACCAGCACGAAATCGCCGACGCCCCCTACCTCGCCGAGACTGATGCCCGAGCGCTTGAGCCAGAAGCCGCGCCCCTCGGGGTCGCGCATCGACATATGGCCGAGCGTCATGTCGGCGTGGCCCTCGCGATAGAGGATGCGGCATGCGCGGGCCAGTACGTGCAAGGTTTCGGCAAGCGAATTGCTGATGGTCGTTGTCATGCGATTTCCCGCCAGTGTGTTTTGCCGCTATATTCGCGGCCCGTTCTCCGCCAGGCAAGCCGTGCGCGATGTCCGTCTCTCTCGCCGATATCAGGCAGGCCGCCGAAACCATCCGCGGCGCCGTCGCCCGGACGCCCATCGTCGCGGCGCCCCGGATATCCGCCATCGCCGGCGTCGACTTGCTGCTCAAGCTGGAAAATCTCCAGCGTACCGGCTCGTTCAAGGCGCGCGGCGCGCTGGTTCGGCTGCTCCGGCTCGATACCGAGGCGCGCCGCCGCGGCGTCATCGCCATGTCCGCCGGCAACCACGCCCAGGGCGTGGCGTACCATTGTCAGCGTCTCGGCATTCCAGCCACCATCGTCATGCCGAAATTGACCCCATTCACCAAGGTCGAAAACACCAGCGCATATGGCGCCCGCGTCATTCTCGAGGGCGAAGGTCTCGCGGAGGCCGCCGAATATGCAAAACAGCTCGGCGAGCGCGATAAACTCACCTTTATCCATCCTTACGAAGATGTTTCCATCATCGCTGGTCAAGGCACCGTCGGCCTTGAGCTCGTCGATGACGCGCCCGACGTCGATACCGTCGTGGTGCCGGTGGGCGGCGGAGGGCTTTCGGCCGGCATCGGCATCGCCGTCAAATCGCTGCGTCCGAATGTGCAGCTTATCGGCGTCCAGGCGTCGCTATTCCCCGACATGGTACGGCGTTTGCGCCCGAAAACGGCGCTTTCGAACGAGCCCACCGATCGCGCCCGCTCGACCCTCGCCGAAGGAATCGCCGTCAAGCGGCCCGGGGAAATGACCTGCGAGATTTTGCGCCGGCATTTCGACGACTTCATGCTGGTAAACGAGGCGGGCATCGAACACGCCGTCCACATGCTGCTGACCGAAGAGAAGATCTTGGCCGAGGGCGCCGGCGCAGCGCCGCTTGCCGCGGTGCTTGCCGCGCCCAAGCGTTTTACCGGCAGGCGGGTGGCGCTGATCGTCTCCGGCGGCAATATCGATCCGCGGATCGTCGCTTCCATTTTGATGCGGGGGCTGGCCGCGGCAGGCCACATGGCGCGTCTCCGGGTCGAGATCACCGATGCGCCGGGAATGCTGGCCCGCGTGGCGAGCGCTATCGCCAAGGCGGGCGGCAACATCATCGAAATCTATCATCAACGGTTATTCCGCGACGTACCGGTGACGCGCGCCGATCTCGACGTCATCGTCGAGACGCGCGATTTGCGGCACCTGCGCGAGATCATCGCCGGCCTGGAAGGCGCCGGACTTTCGGTCCGCCAACTCGGAAACACCGCCGCCGAGGGCCCGTCGCCGGGATAGTGGACCTCAAGATCGCCATTGAATCAGAGGGTTGGCGACGCACTTGCGGTGCAAAGCCGCCCTGCCTTAGGCTTTTTACCGCCCACTCAACGACGACAGGACGCCGCCCTTGTCCGACGGTGCAGGCGATGGCCGCCATGAACCCGAACAGCGCACCGCGCCACGTCGACGCCGGCGGACCGAATTCGGCTTGTTGGGACGCCGCGCCACCGCCGCTGCGATCGACTTCCTGGGCGTCGCGATCGCCGCTTCGCTTGTTGCGGCTGTACTCGTAGGCGCATCCAGCGAGCACGCCGCCCTCGTCTTT
Source organism: Alphaproteobacteria bacterium (assembly GCA_035250945.1). Lineage (GTDB taxonomy): Bacteria > Pseudomonadota > Alphaproteobacteria > CACIAM-22H2 > CACIAM-22H2 > DATFES01. The sequence goes on from DATFES010000265.1 coordinate 11,667, forward strand.
ACTCTGTCGCTGGTCGTGGCCTGGTTCGTCTACGACACCGGGTTCGTCGGCGCGAGTGGACGGGCAACACCCGGCCAGCGAGCGATGGGTATCGAGCTCGTCTCGATCGACGGCGCACGGATCGGCTGGTTTCAGGCCGCCATATGGTCGTTCGTTTTCCTCGCCGGGATCGCCATCTCCGGCGGCCTGACGCTGCTCTTCCCGCTCCTCGGCACGAATGGCCGCGGCGTCAACGATCTCCTCGCCGCCGCACGCATCCGCCGGCGTATGCCAGCCTCAGCGCGCACCGCGCTTGCGGAGCGCCTCTCATGAGCGCGCCCCCGCACAGCCATACCGCTCGCTTCTATTATTCCGCCCCCGCCCCCTGTCCCTACTTGCGCGGCCGCGTCGAACGGCGGATCTTTGCCGACCTCGCCGGCCCCAACGCGGCGCTCGGCTATGATCTCCTCTCCGAAGCGGGTTTTCGCCGCAGCCTCGGCTTTGCCTATCGTCCGGCGTGCCCCGGCTGCAACGCCTGCATTCCGGCGCGAATTCCGGTCGATGATTTCCTGCTGTCGCGGCGTTGGCGTCGCGTCCTCGCAAACAATCGCCTCGTCGCGGCGACGTCGCGGCCGGCACGTGCGACATCGGAGCAATACGATCTCTTCGCCCGCTATCAGGCCGGACGGCACGACGAAGGCGATATGGCGCGCATGGATTTCGCCGACTATCGGACGATGATTGAGGTCGGCGCGTCGAACAGCTTTGTCGCCGAGTTTCGCGATCCCGACGCCTCGCTCGTCGCCGCGTGCCTCGTCGATCGTCTCGGCAACGGACTGTCGGCGGTCTATAGCTTCTACGAGCCCGATGCGTTGCGGCGCAGCCTCGGCAGTCTGGTCATTCTCTGGCTGGTCCAGGAGGCGCGCCGCCTGGGGCTCGCCCATGTTTATCTCGGTTACTGGATCGCCGAAAGCCGGAAAATGTCCTACAAATCGAGCTTCCGCCCGCTCGAAACCTTGGCCCGCGAGGGATGGATCAAGCTCGACTGATCGGTCGGGCGAAGTCCTTTTGCCTTTCTTTCCCCCTTCCCTATAATGCCGCCACTTTCGGCGATCGGTTCGTCTACGCCGGTGGTTGTGCTTTGCGCGTAATCCACAAGGCACGCGAAAGCGTCGTCGGGAAGCTGTACGCAACTAATCGTATTAGGGAGGCCGAATTATGAAACGTCGCAAGCTTCTTGTTGGCGCCGCCGCGACGGGCGCCGCAGC
>DATFES010000295.1:0-3751 GCA_035250945.1 Alphaproteobacteria bacterium
CGGCGAGCGTCCGTCATGGGCGACCAGACGATGGCTGACACGAAGGTCGGGTCCGGCGACGAGGATATGCGCCGGCCCGCCGGGATCGACGCCAAGATAGGCGAAGAGCTGTCCCGGCGGATCGGGAAGCAGCGCGAATGGCGGCCGACGGCCCTCGAACACATCGCGCAGCGCATCGTTCGAAAGCCGCGTGATGGCGACGACGCCGACGCCCAGCCGGCCGAACGGCAGGAAGCCATCGCGTAACGCCGCCAGCTCGCGGCGCGCCGCCGCGTCGTCGCCGGTGACATGCAGCACCACCGGCCGGCCGAACAGCGTCATGTGGTCGAGCATGACGTGCTTGCCGGTGGCGTCGGGAAACTCGAAATCCTTGATCCGGTCGCCGACGTCGAGCGTGCGCGGCGTGAGATCGTCGAAGTTGAGCGTCGGTTGGGTCATGGCGGCGATTCGTTTGGGACGCCGCAGTGTGCGACGTGCGCTCTCGCGAGGCAAGGCGATGAGCCGTTGCGTCCGTGCGAAGAGCGCGACAGTCTTGGATCATGAACGCGTCCACGTCCGGTCCGACCGGCGATGTCCAACAACGACAGATACCGCCGAAAGGCGCGATCAATCTCGACCACATCGCGCACTTCGTTCCCGATATCGAGGCAGCGCGAGCGGCCCTCGAGCGTCTCGGCTTCGTGCCGACGCCCTTTTCCGAGCAGCGGAACCGTCCGCATCCGGACGCGCCGCTCGAATCGGCGGGAACCGGAAACCGCTGCGTCATGCTGCGTCGGGGCTATCTCGAGTTCCTGACCGCGTTCGGCGCCACGCCGACCGCAGAGCGCATGCGCGCCGCGATGTCGCGCCACGTCGGCGTGCATCTGGTCTGCTTCGGCACCGCCGATCCTGCCGCCGTCGCCGAGCGCCTGACGGCGCAAGGTTTCGCGCCGGCTGCGCCGATCGCGCTCGAGCGACGCGTCGTCACGGCAGGCAGCGACGGGCTGGCGCGCTTCACGGTCATCCGCGTGCCGCCTGAATCGATGCCCGAAGGCCGTATCCAGTTCGTCCATCATCGCACTCCTCGACTGCTCTGGCAGCCGCGCTCGCTCGACCACCCCAATCGCGTAAGCGCGCTGACCGCAGCGGTGCTCTGCGTAACCGACCCGGCCTCCGCCGCGGCCCGGTACGCGCGCTTCATGGGTCTCGCCGACGTTCCGTCAGGCGGCGGCCGGAAGATCGAAACGGCGCGCGGCGCTCTATTGTTCGCGGACCATGCTACCGCAGCCCGCATGTTCGGAGTGGCGCCGCTGCCGCCGTCCATCGCGGGATACGGACTCGAAAGCGACGATCCGGGGGCGACCCGCTCCGCCATGTCGCGGGCGGGCGCCGTGCTACGGTCGCTCGACCGGGATGCCTTCGCGGCGGCGCTGCCGTCGGAGTTGGGAGGGTCGGTAATCGTCGGCGGCCGAGGGCGGCCGATCTCCGCGCTATTTTGACCCGGCCGCGAATCTAGATTCCGGCCAAAACACGGCGATTCGTTAACGTTAGCGCAAGTTTTACCGCCAACAATATGGCGCAATTGGCGGCGCTGGCGCGCGATCGGCGAGTCAGGCGATGCCTTCGCCGTCGCCGCGCCCTGGGCAGTAGGGTAAAATCGCGATCGATCATCCGATTTAACCTTTGCCGGCGGCCTCGAGCCGCGCCCGAACATGGCGCAAAGAGCGGAGATTGACGATATGCACCTCGGTGACCTTCTCGTCGCGCATGGAGTATTGACCCACCAGGAGCTGCAGCAAGCCGTGGAGCGTCAGCGCACCCACGGCGGTCAGCTCGGGGAAAACCTCGTGGCGCTTGGCCGCCTCAGCGAGGGCCAGCTCACCGAGTATCTCGACTATTTTCCGAACGAGCCGAATACGATCGAGGAAACCGGCCTGCCGGAGACGGTGCTGCTCGCGCTGGCGATGAAGATCCTGTACGTGCGCGCGCTCGACACCGCCTCGAAACTCGCCGATGCGCTATGCCTGTCGACCAAGATCGCCAATGACCTTCTGGATATCGCGCGCGAACGCAAGCTCGTCGAGGTCCTGGGCACCGCCGGCGCCAGCATGGTTGCGGAACTGCGCTACACCGTCACCAGCAAGGGGAAGGAATGGGCGGTCGAGGCGCTCGAGCTTTCGCATTACGCCGGCCCTGCGCCGGTGCCGCTAAACGCCTACTGCGCGCAGGTCGAGCGGCAGACGATCGGCGCCGAACGAGTGAGCTACGACATGTTCATGCGAAAGCTGCAGCACATGGTTCTGCAGCCGACGCTAGTCCGCGAGTTCGGTCCGGCGATCAACTCGGGCCGCGCGATCCTGATCTACGGACCGCCCGGCAACGGCAAGACGATGATCGCCGAGGCGATCGGCCGCACGTTCCAAGGCGTCGCTCATATTCCGCACGCGGTCGAAATCGACGGCCAAATCATCAAGGTCTTCGACCCGACCGTGCACGAGGAACTGGACCGCCGCCAAGGAGGAAACGGCCGCGGCCGCGTGTCGATGCGCGCCCAGGAGAAGGCGATCGATCGCCGCTGGGTGGCCTGTCGCAGGCCGGTCATCGTCGCCGGCGGCGAGCTTTCGCTCGCCATGCTCGATCTCGGATTCAATCCGCTCGCCAAGTTCTACGAGGCGCCACTGCAGATGAAAGCGATGAACGGCGTCTTCATCATCGACGATTTCGGCCGTCAGGCGGCCGAGCCGCGCGACATCCTGAACCGCTGGATCATTCCGCTCAATAATCGCATCGACTACCTGGCGCTCAACACCGGCAAGAAATTTCAACTGCCTTTCGATTGCCTGTTGATCTTTTCGACCAACCTCCAGCCGGCAGACCTGATGGATGACGCGTTCCTGCGGCGTCTACCCTACAAGATCATGATGGCTCGGCCGACGCTCGAAGACTATTGCGAGATTTTCCGGCGCGTTTGTCGCCAGCACAAGCTCGATAACCCGCCCGGCATCCTCGAGTATTTGATCAACGATTATTATCGGAAGTTCAATCTGCCGTTATCGGCGAATCACCCGCGGTTCTTGATCGACTGCATCGTCGACTATTGCCGCTATATCGACAAGCCGCCGGTACTGACCATCGACCTCATGACCTTCGCGTTGCGCAACCTCTCGGTCAACGACACCGACCGGCCGCCGCCGCCCGCCGCGCTGCCCGAATAGCCGGATCGGCCGTCGCCTAATCGCGACGACGCATTCTCGCCACGGCATCTTCGCCTAGCGGGCGGTGATCCTTGGCGCGCAGGCTCTCGATCCATTCGCTGGCGAAATCGCGCTGCAGTCGGATGTTGATGGCCGCGATGATCGACATTGCGGCGAGCGCGCCGAGGCTGGCCAGCGCCATGTCTTTCTGGGCGTCCCACTGGTCGCCCTGGGTGCCAAGATAAGCCACTCCCAGATCGCCCCCGAAGAACTCCGCCGCGCCCCATTCGAACAGCTCGAACACCATCGACGTCGACATCGTCAGGTCGAGCGGCAAGAAATAGCCCCAGAAGCCGCGTACGCTAGCGACCCGCAAGAACAGCTCGCGCACCGGATACGCCAGCAGCAGGCCGTAAAGAAAATGAACCAGCCGATCGAAGTGATTGCGGCGCCAACCGAGCAGGTCATTGAGCGACACGCCGAACAGCGCTTGCGTCCATGCGTCGTATGGAACTTCGGAATAGGTGTAGTGCGCGCCGACCTCGTGCAGGCACAAATAGACGAAGATCAGCGTGTAG
>DATFES010000316.1:0-7839 GCA_035250945.1 Alphaproteobacteria bacterium
CTCGAGCCAGAAGACGAGCTTCAGCGACGTCTCTTCGAGAAGCGTCAGCGTCAACTCGTCATTGTAGTATTTATGCCGATCGTTCCAGCGCGTAATCCGTGTCACGCCGCTCGAGACGTGCTTGGCCAGCACGATCACCCGGCCGCCGTCGTGCTCGGTGATGTCCGAGGGCCGTCGCGGGTCGGCAGGATCGGGGGGATGGGCATCGAGCTGCTTGCCATCGGCGATGCCGACCAGATCGGCGCCGAACTCGCGCGCCTTGGTCTTGACCTGTTCGGCGGAGAGGGAAGCCTTGAAGAACGCCACCATCGCTCACTCCTTGCCCCCCGCTTCGGCCGTTGTCGCGTGCTCGGCTAGGCGCTCGCGCTGTCGCCGCTTGAACTCCTGGAGCTGCCTTGCCACCATGCCCTTGTATCCCTCGGGTCCGACCCAACGTACGTTCCATTCGTTTAGGCCCGAGATATCGTCGCCGCGCTGGCGCGCCGCCTTGTACGATTGTCCGAGAGCGACCTTTTCGGGTGTTTTTTCGGGTATATGCTTTTGCAGATCCGCGAGATGGGCGTGATAGTCGTTGCCGACCGGGCAAACCGCAAGGCAACGCGGGCAATCGCCAAACGAACCGACGACGCGCGTCAACCCCTGCCAAAAGCCGAAGACGTCACGCGAGCGCATCATCGCTGCGCGCCCCTCGCTCGGCGCGTCGATCAGGCGGTCGAAGAACTTCAGGATCGTCGAAAATCCGAACTCCTGGGCCTCGGTCGCGCAGGCCCGCTTGTCGATATCGAAGTGCAGCACGGCGTCGGCAGGGCACGAATGCAGGCATCGGCTGCATGATTCGCCGATGCAGACCTGCTCGGCGATCGGCGCATCGGGCTCGAGCTCGAGCTCGGTGAGGATTCCAGTGAGATAGACGCGCGGGCCGAACTCCGGAGTGAGGATGTTGACTTCGAGGCCCAGCGTGCCGAGCCCCGCCTCGACGCCAAGGTGGCGGGTGGAAAGACGGCCGTAACTCGCCCGCTTGTAGCTCCAGTCGGTCTCCTGCGCGGCGGTGACGAAGGACGGATGGCCGCGCCGCTCCAGCTCGTCGGCGAGCCGGTACGACAGCTTGTCCATCTTCCGTAGCACCAGCATGTCGATGTACTGCACCGGCACGTTGGTCTTGCAGCGAAACGCGCCGGCCGGGATGCGTTGGACGACGACGATCACGCTCTTGCAATAAGGCGAGATGCGCTCCGGCGTCTGCGGCCAGCGCGGGTCGGGCGGAAACGCGTTCAACGTTGCCGCGCTGGCGATGCCGACCAGGTCGGCGCCCAACTCACGCGCGCGGCGCTTCACCCATGCCGCATCGACCGTTTCGCCGTCGAAATTTTGGGACGCCGTCGCCATGATGTTCAACTCGCCTTGGTGCGCTCGAGTTCGCGTTGACGCAGCTTGAAGCGCTGCAATTTGCCGGTCTCGGTCCGCGGCAGCGCGTCGACGAATTCGATCGCGCGCGGGTATTTGTATGGGGCGATCTGCTGCTTCACGTAGTCTTGAAGCGCCTTGACCGTTCCCGCATTCGCATCGCGCGGCTCGCGCAGCACGACGAACGCCTTGACGATCACGCCGCGCTCGACGTCGGGCGCGCCGACGACGGCGCACTCGCGCACCTTCGGGTGCTCGAGAAGCACCCCTTCGACCTCGGGGCCGGAGATGTTGTAGCCGGCCGAGATGATCATGTCGTCGGTGCGCGCCTGGTACCAGAAGTACCCGTCCTCGTCTATCTTGTAGGCGTCCCCGGTGAGATTCCAGCCGCGCTGCACGTACTTTCGCTGCCGTTCGGGGTCGGCGAGATAACGGCAGCCGGTCGGCCCGCGCACCGCGAGACGTCCGACCTCGCCCGGGGGAAGAATTCGGCTATCGTCGTCGAGGATGCACGCCTCGTAGCCGGGAATGGCTTTGCCGGTGGCGCCGGGTCGGATCGCATCACCGGCCGACGAAATGAAGATGTGAAGCATTTCGGTGGCGCCGAGACCGTCGATCAACTTGATGCCGCTGAAGCGCTCCCACTGCTCGAACGTCGCCAGCGGCAGGTGCTCGCCCGCCGATACGCCTTTGACGAGCGAGGCGAAATGCTCCCGCTTGGCGTTTTCCGCCATGTGGCGATAGGCGGTCGGCGCGGTGAAGACGATCGTCGCCTTTCGATCATTTATGATCTGCGGCAGGACATCGGGCGTCGCCTTTTCGGCCAGCGCGGTCGAGGCGCCGAAACGCATCGGGAATGTCACCAACCCGCCGAGGCCAAAGGTGAAGGCGAGCGGCGGCGAGCCGCAGAAGATGTCGGCCGGCGAGGGCCTCAAAGTCGAGCGCGGAAAGCAATCGCAGATCGCCATCACGTCGCGATGAAAATGGATCGTGCCCTTGGCGGCCCCCGTGGTTCCCGACGTGAAGGCGATGAGCGCCGCGTCATCGAGCGCGGTGTCGCAGTTCGTGAATTCGCTTGCATGGCGCGCCATGCGCGCCTCGAGCCCGTCCGAGGCGTCGCTGTAGAAATGAACGACGTCCTTGCAGACCGGCGCGCGGTCTTTGGCTAGGCGCATGTCGTCGGCGAGCCGCGCGTCGCACAACGCGAGGCTCACTTGCGCCTTGTCCAGGATGTACGTGAGCTCCTTGGCGCGCAGCAGCGGCATCGTCGCCACGGCGACGCCGCCCGCCTTGAGCACCGCGAACCAGCAAGCGACCATCATCGGATTGTTTGCGCCGCGCAGCAGAACGCGGTTGCCGGGCGCGACGCCGAAATCGCGTGTCAGGACGTTGGCGATACGGTTGGCGTTCTCCAACAGCTCGCGATAGCTCCAAACCTGATTGGCGAACCAGATGACGGGGCGCGAGGCGTGACCGGCCGCGACCATCTTATCCAGGAGTTCGGTCGCGCAGTTGAGGCGGCCAGGATATTTGAGCTCGGGAAGGCGGAAGAACATCTCCGGCCACTCGTTCTTCGGCGGCAGATTGTCGCGCACGAAGCTGTCGAGGTGGGCCGAGCGTTCAAGCATGGCTCGTCGCCTTCGGCGCCGCGAATTCGGGCATCGGCATCGTCACTTGCACGCTGTTCGAGGGCGGGCTGTGCCGGCCGGCGTCGTCGTAGGCCATTACGTGATAGGTGTACTCGAGGCCGCCCAGCACGACGCGATCGGAAAATTTGGCGCCCTTGACGGCTTCGACAATGGCGGCGCGGCCCTCGTCCTCGGCGCGGTAGACGTCGTATCCTGCGATCCGGTCGCCTTCGGCGCGTCGCCACGAAAGTTGAATGACGCCATTCTTGATCTCGGCGGTCAGCCTGGCGCCGCCCGCGGGCCAGCGCGGGCCTTCGCCGGCGACATCCTCGACCGGCGCTTGAATCGCGCCCTTCGGCCAAAGGAAGCAGGTGACGAGCTTGAAGTTCTCGTCGAGCTGCTTGCACACGTTGCAGTAGATGCAGCGGATGATCTTCTCCGGACGGCCTTCCTCGACCTTGCGCACCCAGTCCGGGTCGGCAAGGAGCTGGCGCGCCATGCCGATCATGTCCGCCTTTCCGTCGCGCAGTAGTCCTTCGGCTTCGTCTGGGTCGCTGATCTTGCCGACCGAGACGATCGGCACGTCGTATCCTTTTGCGTTGACGTAAGTCTTGATGTCGGCGGCGAGATGGGCGTGCGGCAGCGGCGGATACCAGTCGCCGGGCATGCAGCGATCGCCGCTATACCCGGTATAGGGATAAAGCGGCTGTCCCGGGCGGTGGATGGCGTCCTCGAACTTGCCGCCAACCGACAGCGAGATGTAGTCGACCCCCATCTGCGCCATCCTGAGCGCGATCAGCTTGGCGTCAGGAAGACCGTAGCCGTCCTTGATCGCCTCCTCGGCCAGAAACCGCACGCCGATGGGAAAATCCGAGCCGACGACCTGACGCACGCGTGTCATCACCTTGCCGAACATGCGCAGCCGCCCCTCGAGCGTGCGGCCGTCGTACTCGTCGCGCCGCTTGTTCTGTCGCGACAGGAAAGAGGAGAGGGTATAAGCGTGCGCCGAATGAAGTTCGACGCCGTCGTAGCCGGCCTCGCGAGCGCGACCCGCCGCCGCGCCGAACTGCTCGATGATCGCGTCGATATCGGCGGGCGAGAGCGTGTCGATGGTCTGCCGCCAGCCGGAGCGCGCCACCTTCATGAAGTGGATGATCTGCGGCACGATCTTCGATGGGCCGGCGCCATGAACGCGGCTCGCCAGCTCGCGGTGACCCGGCACGTAGGCGACGTCCGATATCCGCAACAGCGGGCCCGATTTCGATCCATGGATCGCCATCGCTTCGACGACGATGAGGCCGACATGGCCTTGCGCGTAGCGAACGTAGCGATCGATAACGCCTTGGTTGACGTATCCGTCTTCGCCCGATAGCCGCGTCACCATCGCCGGAACCAGCACGCGGTTGGCGAGCGTCATGGAATTTATGGCGAGCGGCTGAAGCAGCTTCATCGCCGTCACTCCGCGGCCCGCTTCGCCGCCTCGCCGTGCGCCGACAGGAGCTGGCTCGCAATGACCAGCTTTTGTATCTCCGTCGTGCCCTCGTAAATCCGCAACGCGCGAATTTCGCGATAGAGCCGTTCGACCGGGACCCCGGTGACGACGCCGAGTCCGCCGTGAATTTGCACGGCGGCGTCGATCACGCGCTGCGCCGTTTCGGTGGCGAACAGTTTCGCCATCGACGCCTCGCGCGTGACGCGCTCGGCGCCATGGTCCTTGGCCCATGCCGCGCGGTAGACCAGCAATGCCGCTGCGTCGACGTCGACGGCCATGTCGGCCAGCTTCATCTGCGTGTGCTGAAACTCGGCAAGGGCCCGGCCGAACAAGTGGCGGGCCGAGGCCCGGGCGAGCGCTTCGTCGAGCGCGCGCCGGGCGAATCCCAACGCCGCCGCGCCGACCGTGGGGCGAAAGATGTCGAGGGTCGCCATGGCGATCTTGAATCCTTCACCGGCCTGGCCCAGCCGATGGCCGGCCGGCACGCGGCAATTCGCGAACCGCAACGTGGCGAGGGGATGGGGCGCGATGACATGGATGCGCTCGGCGGCGTCGAGGCCGCGAGCGTCGGCGTCGACGACGAAGGCCGACAGTCCCTTGGCGCCCGGCGCGTCGCCGGTGCGGGCGAAGACGACGTAATGATCGGCGATGCCGCCGTTCGAGATCCAGGTCTTGACGCCGTCGAGCACGTAGTCGTCGCCGTCGCGCCGCGCCGTCGTCCGGAGCGCGGCGACATCGGAGCCGGACTCGGGCTCGGAAAGCGCGAAGGCGGCGATCTGGTCGCCGGCGCAGACCCTCGGAAGATATCGCCGCTTGAGCTCGTCGCCTCCATAGAGCGCGATCGAGGCGCTGCCCAGGCCCTGCATGGCGAAAGCGAAGTCGGCAAGGCCCGATCGACGGGCAAGCGTCTCGCGCACGAGGCACAGCGAGCGCACGTCCAGGGTATCGAGAACCCCGCCATAGGCCTTGGGTACCGCGTAGCGCAGCCAGCCGTCCTCGCCGAGCATCTTGACGAAACGCTTCGACAGGGAATCGACGTCATGTTCCTCGCGTTCATGGGGCGCGATCTTGGCCTCCGCCCAGGCTTCGAGCTTGGCCGACAAATCGCCGTGCGACTGGTCGAAGAACGGCCACGACAGGAAGCTGCGATCGGCCATCGCCTTCAGTTTCCTTCGAACGCTGGTTTTTGCTTGGCGACGAAGGCGCGGTAGGCGCGCGCGAAATCTTCGCTCTCCATGCAGATCGCTTGCGCCTCTGCCTCGGCCTCGATCGCCTCGTCGACGCCCATGTTCCATTCCTGGTGCAGCATCTTCTTGGTCATGGCGTGCGCGAAGGTCGGGCCGTTCGCCAAATCTCTCGCCAATGCGCGCGCTTCGTCCTGCAGATTGTCGGGCCCCGCCAGGCGATTGAAGAAACCGCAGCGTTCGGCTTCCTCGCCGGACATCGCACGGCCGGTGTAAAGCAGTTCGGAGGCGCGTCCGTGCCCGATGAGCCGCGGCAGAATCGCGCAAGCGCCCATGTCGCAGCCGGCGAGGCCGACCCTGACGAACAAAAAGGCCACCTTGGCGCGCGCCGTGCCGAAGCGAAGATCGGCGGCCATTGCGATACAAGCTCCCGCGCCGGCGCATACGCCGTCGACGGCGGCGACAATGGGCTGCGGGCAGGCGCGCATCGACTTCACCAGATCGCCGGTCATCCGCGTGAAGCGCAGCAGATCGGGCATGTCCATCTTGACCAGCGGCCCGATGATGTCGTGCACGTCGCCGCCGGAGGAAAAATTGCCGCCGGCACCGGAGATCACGACGGCGCGAATATCGGCGACGTAGTTCAAATCGCGAAACAGATCGCGCAGCTCGGCGTAGCTCTCGAAGGTGATCGGATTCTTGCGCTCGGGCCGATCGAGCGTGATCGTCGCGACGCGTTCGGCAACCGACCAACCGAAATGCTTCGGCTTGAACCGGTCGGCGCCGTAGGCCGTAAGGCTCACGTCATCTCCCCCGTCTTTTCGCGTGGTTCATCGGGCAGACTAGCGCCCTGCACGGAGCGTTTGAGTTTGCCGAGCAACTCGAGGAGCTGCGCCATCTCGCGGCGGCTCATCGCCGCAAGCATTTCGTCGATCCAGCGCTCGTGGACCGGAGTCATCGCATCGAACGCGCGCTTGCCGGCAGGCGTCAGCTCGACGCGGCTTTGACGGCGGTCGGAGCGCGAGGGGAGTCGACTGACCAGTCCCTCGGCGACGAGTCGATCGGTGAGGCCGGTGATATTGCCGTTCGACACCATGAGACGTTCGGATAACTCGCCCATCGTCAACCCTTTGGCGGCCCGGTCGAGTTGTGCCAAGAGATCGAACCGCGGCAACGTAATGTCGAACGTCTCGCGTAAACCGGCGCGAACGCGCGACTCGATGAGATTGGCGCAGGTGAGCAAGCGCAGCCAGACGCGTAGCTCGAGCTTGTCGTCGCGCGCCAGCGCGCTTTCACGGTCGGTGAATTCCGTCGGTCGGAGATCGATATCGTTGGGCATGGCGAATCACACCTCTCCGCCGGCCACCGCCAGCGCCTGACCAGTGATCGAGGCCGCCTCGGGCCGGCAAAGCCATCCGACAGCCGCGGCGACTTCATCGGGCGTCACGAGTCGTCCCATGGGGTTCGCCGCCGACAAACCTGCGCGCGCCTCGTCCGCGCTGCGGCCGGTCTTCGCGGCGATCGTCGAAATTGCCGCGTCGAGCATCGGCGTGTCGGTGTAACCGGGGCAGACGGCGTTGACCGTGATCCCCGTCTTGGCGAATTCGAGCGCCAGCGCGCGCGTCAGTCCGACCACGCCGTGCTTGGCCGCGACATAGGCGGTGACATAGGGGTAACCCTTGAGGCCGGCGGTCGACGCGAGATTGACGATCCGCCCGAAACGCGCGGCGATCATCGCAGGCGCGACGGCTCGGGAGGCGAAATAGACGCTGGTCAGGTTGAGATCGATCATCCGCCGCCACAACGCCGCATCGGTCTTGACGAACGGCGCGCTTTCCGCGCCGCCGACGTTGTTGACGAGAATGGCGACCATTCCGAGCGCATTGGTTGCGCGCGCGATCGCCTGCCTCGTCGCGTCCTCATCCGTCATGTCGCCGGCGTATTGGGCAACGCGCGTTTGCGTGCGAAGCTCGTCGGCGACCGGCTTCAGCGCCTTGGCATTGCGGGCGACGAGCGAAAGATCGGCGCCAAGCCGCGCCAGCTCGCGAGCGATCGCAGCGCCGATGCCTCGCGAGGCGCCGGTCACCAGCGCGTGCCGGCCGGCCAGCGGGCGTGCGGCCGGCGGCGCAGG
>DATFES010000317.1:0-13692 GCA_035250945.1 Alphaproteobacteria bacterium
ACCCGCACCGGTCGCGAAATGTTCTTGAGCTCACGCTCTCCGAGATCGCGCCAGCCGAGGGCCAAACGATCGCGCACCTGCTCGAACACCGCGCCCGACACGGCGATGGCGCCGGGCGCGCAAATCGCTTGCAGTCGCGCCGCGACATTCACGGCGTCGCCAAGAATGTCGTCGCCTTGAATGACCACGTCGCCGAGATTGACGCCGATGCGAAACACCAGGCGCCGATCTTCGGCGATATCGCGGTTTCGCTCCGCCACGGCGCGCTGAACCTCGAGCGCCGCATTGGTCGCTTCGACCGGACTGCCGAATTCGGCGAGAAATCCGTCTCCAGTGGTCTTGACGATTCGTCCGCGGTGACGCGTCAGCGATGGCTCGACGATCTCGTGCATGCATCGCGCGAGCGCCGCGAGCGTGCCATCCTCATCGGCGCGGATCAGCCGGCTATAACCGGCGACGTCGGCGCATAATACGGCGATAAGCCTGCGGTCCATCCGCCCCACCGCTTTCTCGTGGTCGGCACGCGGGGTAAAGCAAATCCACTATAAGGTAAAAATGGCCATCGCCGACGGGCGAAGCTTGGTGCTTTCCTTGACGGCGGATTTGGCTATGTTGGTTCGCATGAACCAGTCCGATCCCGACGTCCTGGTCGACCGCCGCAGGCTTAAGCGGCACCTGTCGTTTTGGCGCGTCGCCGCGATCGTTGCCGCCGTCGCGGTCGTCGCCGTGGCGCTCGACCCGGCCAGCCTCGTCGGCCGCGGCAAGCATGTGGCGCGGTTGGCGGTCGAAGGTATCATCGTCGACGATCCGGCGCGCACGTCGACCATCGCCGACGCCGCCAAGGATCGCGACGTGGCGGCGCTGATCGTTCGCATCGACAGTCCCGGCGGCACCGTGGTCGGCGGCGAGACGTTGTTCCGCGACCTGCGATTGTTCGCCGAGCGCAAACCGGTGGTCGCCGTGATGGGCGAGGTCGCCGCTTCGGGCGGCTACATGGCGGCGCTCGGCGCCGACCATATTGTCGCCCGGCAGGGGACGATCACCGGCTCGATCGGCGTCATCTTGCAGACGACCGATGTCACCGGCCTCCTCGACAAACTCGGCGTGACGACCGAGGCGATCAAGAGCGCGCCGCTCAAGGCGGTGCCCTCCCCCTTGGAGCCGCTCACCGAAAGCGGCCGGCAGGCGACCCGCAACTTGGTGCACGACATGTTCGATATGTTCGTCGGCATGGTCGCCGAGCGCAGGTCGCTCGATCGCGCCAAGGCGCTCGAACTCGCCGATGGGCGCGTTTTCACCGGCCGGCAAGCGCGCGATCTGGGCCTCATCGACGCCATCGGCGGCGAGCGCGAGGCGCGCGACTGGCTGTCGCAGAAGGGGGTACCGCTGGCGTTGCCCCTGCGTGATCTGAAGATCGTCAGGCCCGACGATGGCTGGCGCGATCTGGTTTCTGGCGCGCTCTCCCTCGTAACCGGAAAAACGTATCTGGCTGAGAGACTTACCCTTGACGGGCTGATTGCCGTCTGGCACCCTGACCTGCGGTCGCGTTAGGCCGCCCGTGCAGGGGCGGCCGGCGGCGGCCGCGACGGGAGATCCGGGGGCCTCGCGGGCGTCACCCATGACCAAATCCCAGCTCATACTTCGCTTGGCGGAACTCAATCCGCATCTCTATCAGCGCGACGTCGAGCGAATCGTATCGACGATCTTCGACGAAATCGCCAACGCGCTGGCGCGCGGCGACCGGGTGGAATTGCGCGGATTTGGCGCTTTCTCCGTCAAGCACCGCGCCGCCCGGCTGGGCCGCAACCCGCGCACCGGCGCCTCGGTCGAGGTCGCCGAAAAGGCCATTCCCTTCTTCAAGACCGGCAAGGAACTGCGGGAGCGGTTGAACGACAAGACGTGAGGCATCCGGCCGATTTGCGTCGCCTCACCCTCGATCACCGGGCCGATGCATTCTTGATCCCTCCGCTTGACTGGCGCGTCGCCCCGTCGCCTCCTACCGGCGGACGCAGACCATGAAACTCCTCGTTTGGCTCGTCATCGTACCGCTACTGGTGATCGCCGCGCTGTTCGCGATATCCAACCGCGAGCCGGTGGCCGTCGGACTTTGGCCGTTCTTCGATGGCGTCACGATGCCGCTGTTCGCGGCATTGGTCGGCACGCTTTATATCGGCTTCGTGCTCGGCGCCGTGGTGGCGTGGTGGGGTTCGGCGTCGACGCGCGCCAAGGCGCGCAGCGAAGCGCGGCGCGCGGAGCAACTACGCCGCGAGAACGAGGCGCTCCAGTCCCGCCTCGACGCGTTGGCGCCCAAGCCGCCGGCCGACGCCGGGGCGCGCCTGCCCGGCCCGCCGACGACGACTGCGTGATCCCGGCGGCGAGCGGACGCGATCGGCAGGGATGCGAATAATCAGCGCCAGCGAGGTCGAAGCCCAGCTCGAAACCGAACCGCTGGTCGAGCAGCTTCGCCAGATGTTCCGCACTGGCTGTGTCGTCCCGACCCGTCACCATCACACGATTCCGATGACGGGCGGCGACGCCACGCTGCTGCTCATGCCTGCGTGGCAGGACAATCGTTACATCGGCGTCAAGATTGTCACTGTCTTTCCCAACAATCTGCGACGCAACCTGCCGTCGGTGATGGGCGCTTACGTCCTGATCTCGGCGCGTACTGGAGAACCGCTGGCGCTGATCGACGGGAGGATGCTGACCCTGCGCCGCACCGCCTGCGCCTCGGCGCTCGCCGCGCGATATTTGGCGCGCCAGGACGCCAACCGATTGCTGATGGTCGGCACCGGCGCGCTGGCGCCGCAACTCATCCTTGCTCACGCCCACGTCCGGCCGCTGCGCGAAGTGTTGGTCTGGGGCCGCACGGCGGCCAAGGCCGAACGGCTGGCGCAGACTCTCACCGGACGCCATTTGACGGTGCGCGCGACCGCCGATCTCGAAGCGGCGGCGCGCGGCGCCGACATCATCTCCTGCGCCACGCTCGCGCACGAGCCGTTGATCAAGGGCGAATGGCTGCGGCCGGGACAACATGTCGACCTTGTCGGCGGCTTTACCCCGGAGATGCGCGAGGCCGACGACACGGCGATCGAGCGCGCGCGGGTCTACGTCGATACGTACGACGGCGCGCTCAAGGAAGCGGGCGATATCGTCCAACCGCTCGCCAGCGGCGTGCTGCGCCGCGAGCAGATCGCCGGCGATCTCGCCGAGTTGGCGCAGGGGCGCGTGCCGGGCCGGAGCTTTTACAATCAGATCACGCTGTTCAAATCGGTCGGAACGGCGCTCGAGGATCTCGCCGCGGCGGCGCTGGTGTTCGAGCGGACGCTGTCATGAGCGAGTCTTCGCTGCACGCCGTCGTCGTCGGCGCCGGAATCATGGGCCTGTCGGCCGCCTGGGCGCTGGCGCGGGGCGGTCATCGCGTGACGGTGCTCGAGCAGGCTGCAATTCCCAATCCGCTTGGCTCGTCGGTCGATCGGCACCGGCTGATCCGGCACCCCTACGGCGGCGAGCGAGGGTATACCCGCATGGTCAGCGGCGCGTTCGTCGCCTGGCGATCGGTGTGGAACGATCTTGGCGCAACGCTCTACGCGCCGACCGGGACGCTGGTGCTCGAAACGAGCCACGGTGGTTGGGCGGAAGCCAGCCTGGCGACCCTCGCCGCCGAACGCGTCCCCGTGCGCCGCCTGGACGTTACGGCTTTGGCGCGCGAATTCCCTTTGATCGCCACCGAGGGAGTCCGTTTCGCTTTTCATCTCGAAACCGGCGGCGCGTTGTTCGCCGATAGGATCGTCGCCGCGCTGGCGCGCCATCTCGCCGCGCGCGGCGTGTATCTGCGCGCCAATGCGCTCGTGCGCGAGGTCGACCCGGAGCGCGGCCGCGCCTCGCTCGAAGGCGGCGAGCAAATCGCCGGCGACGCGCTGATTGTCGCCGCCGGGCCGTGGGCGCCGCGTCTTGTTCCGGCGCTGGGCGTGCGAATCACCCCATCGCGCCAGATCGTCGCTTATGTCGAGCCGCCGTCCGAATACATGGCCGCGTGGCTCAGCCACCCGATGGTGCTCGATATCGATCCGCAGGCCGGCTTCTACCTCGTGCCGCCGCGCCCGACGCCCGGCGGCGGCGTGGCGGGCCTCAAGCTTGGCGACCATGGATTTACGCTGCAGGGGGCGCCCGACCACGATCGCACGGCCCGGCCGGAAGAGGCAGCTCCGCTGATGGCGTTGGCTCCGCGACGCCTGAAGGACTTCGCGCGCTACCGTCTCGCCGAAGTCAAGACGTGCTTCTACGACGTCGAACCGGGCGAGCATTTCATCGTCGAGAAGGTTGGCGCCGCCGGCTGGGTGATGAGCGGATTCTCCGGCCATGGCTTCAAATTCGGCCCGCTGATCGGTCTCGAACTGGCGCGGACTATCGCCGGGGAGCGCCCGCCTGCCGCACTCTCGGCCTGGGCCGCCGGCGCGCTCGATGTGCTAGAACATTCGCCGGCAGCCGCCGGAGGAGTTCGATGAACAACGCCGCTTCGCGTATCGTCGTCGCCATCGATCGCATGCGTCTCGAGGATGCGCATGGCGATGTCGCCAAGCTCAAGGCGCGGGCGGGCGTGATCAAGCTCGGCCTGGAATTTTTTGTCGCAAACGGCCCGCAAGGGGTGCGCGCCGTCGCCGGCCCGACGCCGCTGTTTCTCGATCTGAAGCTGCACGACATCCCGAACACGGTCTCCGGCGGGGTGCGCTCAGCCTGCCAGGTCAGCCCGAAATTCATCACCATACACGCTGCAGGCGGCGAGTCGATGATGCGCGCCGCCGCCGACGCGGCGAAAGCCGCCGGCTCATCGCGCCCGCTTCTTCTAGCCATCACCGTGCTGACCAGCCTCGACGACGGCGATCTCGACGCGGTCGGCCAGCATGGGCCGGTAGGCGAGCAGGCGAAGCGCCTCGCCGTGTTGGCGAAGAAATCGGGGCTCGACGGGGTTGTCTGTTCGGCCCACGAAACTGCCGCCCTGCGGGCCGAATGCGGCAAGGATTTTCTGCTCGTCGTCCCCGGCATCCGGCCAAGCTGGGCGACATCCAACGACCAGAAGCGTGTGGTGACGCCGGTCGAGGCGGTGCGCCGCGGCGCCGACTATCTCGTCATCGGACGGCCGATCACCCAGGCCGACGATCCCGCGTCGGCGCTCGAGCGCATTGCCGCCGAAATCGGCGCCGCATGAGACGCTTGGTACGCGCATCGTCGCCATGCCCGCGCAAGTGAAAGTCTGCGGCCTTACCACGCCAGACGCCGTGCGCGCCGCGGCACGGGCCGACTACGCCGGGTTCGTCTTTTATCCTCCCTCGCCGCGCAACCTCTCGCCGCAGCATGCGGCGGCGCTCGCCGACGCATTGCCGCCCGCGGTGCGCCGAGTGGCGCTGGTCGTCGATACGGACGATGCCTCGCTCGCGGCGCTGCTGCGCGACTTCGCCGCTGACATTCTTCAGCTTCATGGCGACGAACCTCCGGCGCGTGTCGCGACGATTCGCGAACGCTTCGGACTTCCCGTGATGAAGGCCATCGCCGTGCGCGAGGCGGGCGATGTCGCGCGCGCTTCGGCCTATTACGCAGTCGCCGACCGCCTGTTGTTCGACGCCCGTCCACCCGAACGTCCGGGCGCGCTGCCTGGTGGCAATGCCGAGCCGTTCGACTGGCGTCTGCTCGCCGGCCAAACCTTTCCCTTGCCGTGGATGCTTTCGGGCGGCCTGACGCCCGAGAACGTCGCTGCGGCGATCGCCATCAGCGCGGCGCCCGCCGTCGACGTGTCGTCAGGGGTTGAAGTCAGGCCCGGTCTCAAGGACCCCGCCAAGATCGCCGCTTTCATCTCCGCCGTTAGGGGAGATATCTGATATGAATCAAATACTTATTAAGCCAACCCGAGTCGACCGGGAAGGCGCGTAGGGCGGCAAATCTCCTGTGTCTGGCTGACGTGGTGGTTTATAACACTCGACCGTCATCCTTGACCGGCGGATCAAATCAGATGCCGACGCCCAACACTTTTCGCGCAGGTCCCGACGAGCGCGGTCATTTCGGCCTCTATGGCGGCCGCTACGTCGCCGAGACGTTGATGCCGCTCATCCTCGAGGTCGAGCGTGCGTACGCCGAGCTCAAGAGCGACGCCGATTTCCAGCGCGAGCTTGACTATTACCTCGAGCACTACGTCGGCCGGCCGAGCCCGCTCTATTTCGCCGAGCGCCTGACCCGGCATTTCGGCGGCGCCAAGCTCTATTTGAAGCGCGACGAGCTGAACCACACCGGCGCGCACAAGATCAACAACTGCATGGGACAGATCCTGCTGGCGCGCCGCATGGGCAAACGCCGCATCATCGCCGAAACCGGCGCCGGCCAACATGGCGTGGCGACCGCCACGGTATGCGCGATGTTCGACCTGCCGTGCACCGTCTACATGGGCGCCATCGACATCGAGCGGCAAGCGCCCAACGTCTTTCGCATGAAGCTGCTTGGCGCCGAGGTTCGGCCGGTGACCTCGGGATCGGCGACGCTCAAGGATGCGATGAACGAAGCGCTGCGCGACTGGGTGGCCAATGTCGAGACGACGTATTACTTGATCGGCACCGTGGCCGGCCCGCATCCCTACCCGGCAATGGTGCGCGATTTTCAGTGCGTGATCGGCCGCGAGACCCGTGAGCAGATCATGAAAGCCGAGGGCCGCCTCCCCGACTCGCTGGTGGCGTGCATCGGCGGCGGCTCCAACGCCATGGGCCTGTTCCACCCGTTCCTCGACGAGCCGTCGGTCGAGATGTTCGCCGTCGAGGCGGCGGGGCTGGGCCTCGATACCGGCAAGCATGCCGCCTCGCTCGCCGGCGGGCTTCCTGGCGTGCTGCATGGCAATCGCACATATCTGCTGCAGACCGAAGACGGCCAGATCGAGGAGGCGCACACGATCAGCGCCGGCCTCGATTATCCCGGCATCGGACCCGAACATTCCTGGCTGCACGATGTCGGCCGCGTCGAATACGTCTCGGCGACCGATCGCGAAGCGCTCGACGCCTTCAAACTGTGCGCCAAGCACGAAGGCATCCTGCCGGCGCTCGAGCCGGCGCACGCACTGGCCCATGTCGCGCGCATGGCGCCGAAGCTGCCGCGCGAGCATGTCATCGTGATGAATCTATGCGGCCGCGGCGACAAGGACGTTTTCACCGTCGCCAATGCGCTTGGGGTCAAGCTTTGAGCGCCGCCGCCGACTCGCGTCTGACGCGCCGTTTCGCCGATTTGCGCGCGCAAGGGCGCGGCGGTCTCGTGACGTACCTGACGGCGGGCGATCCCGACTACGAGACTTCGCTGGCGATCTTTCGCGGACTGCCCAAGGCGGGCGTCGATGTGATCGAAATCGGCATGCCGTTCTCCGATCCGATGGCCGATGGGCCGGCGATCCAGGCCGCGGGATTGCGCGCTCTCAAGGCCGGGGCTTCGCTCAAGCGCACGCTCGCGCTCGTCGCCGCGTTTCGCCGCGACGACAGCGACACGCCGATCGTGCTGATGGGTTATTACAATCCGATCTATCGCTTCGGCGTCGAGCGATTTTGCGCCGCGGCCCGCGATGCCGGCGTCGACGGCCTGATCGTCGTTGACCTGCCGCCCGAGGAAGATCATGAACTGCGCCCGCATGCGCGCGCGGCCGGGCTCGAGATCATCCGGCTCGCCACCCCGACCACCGACGCCAAGCGCCTGCCGACCGTGCTCGACGGCGCTGGCGGGTTCATCTACTACGTCGCCGTGCTCGGTGTGACCGGAACCCGCTCGGCGGCGGCGGCCGATGTTGCCCAGCATCTGGCGCAGATCCGAGAAATGAGCGACCTGCCGATCGCCGTAGGATTCGGCATCAAGACGCCAGCGCAGGCCGCAGAGATCGCGCGCTTCGCCGATGCGGCGGTGGTCGGTTCGGCGCTCGTGCAGACGATCGCCGACCGGATCGACGCCGCCGGCACACCGAAGTCGGGCTTGGTCGAGGCGCTCAACGCCGATATCCGGGCGCTGGCCGACGCCGTGCGCAACGCGCGCGCCAAGGCTCCCGCGTGACGCGCCGGAGGATCTGGACGTGAACTGGCTGACCAATTTCGTCCGGCCGAAGATCCGCGCGTTGGTGCGCAAGGCCGACGTCCCGGAGAATTTGTGGGATAAGTGCCCGCAATGCGCCAAGATGATTTTTCATCGCGATCTCGAGGCCAACCTACGCGTTTGCCCCCATTGCGGGCATCACATGCGCCTGTCGGCCAAACGCCGACTCGAGACGCTCTACGACGACGGCGAATTCACCCGCATCGAACTGCCGAAGACGCCGTCGGATCCGCTGCGCTTCCGCGACCGCAAGCGTTACGCCGACCGGCTGAAGGAAGCGCGCGAAAAGACCGGCGAGCAGGACGCTATCATCGTCGCGCATGGCAAGCTTGGCGGTCTGCCGGCGGTGATCGCCGTCCTCGATTTCGAGTTTCTCGGCGGATCGATGGGGGTCGCGGTCGGCGAGGCGATCGTCGTCGCGGCCAAGCTCGCGGCCCTTCAGCAGGCGCCGTTGGTGGTTGTCCCCGCCTCGGGCGGCGCGCGCATGCAGGAAGGCATCTTGTCGTTGATGCAATTGCCGCGCACCGTCATCGCCGCCGAAGAAGTCAAGGAAGCCGGCCTACCGTTCATCGTAATTCTGACCGACCCGACGACCGGCGGCGTATCGGCCTCGTTCGCGATGCTCGGCGACATCGCCATCGCCGAGCCCGGGGCGGTGATCGGCTTCGCCGGCGCGCGGGTGATCGAGGAGACGATCCGCGAGAAGCTGCCGCCCGGCTTTCAGCGTTCGGAGTATTTGCGCGACCATGGCATGGTCGACATGGTCGTCGCCCGTCACAAGCTGCGCGAGACTTTGGTGCGCATCGTCAGGATGCTGATGACGCCAGGCCCCACCGCCGAGGTCCTGCCGCTGCCGCAAGCGCAGCTCGAAATTCCCGGACGCGGCGACGAGGCGGATAGATAACCGCGGCGCACCGACCAGTCCCCATGTCGCGCCGCTCGTCCGCGCCCCTCAAGTGAGCGCCGACCCGATCCTCGATCGCCTCAAGGTCCTTCACCCCAAGGCGATCGATCTTTCGCTCGATCGGGTGCGGCGGCTGATGGCCGACCTCGGCGATCCGCAAGAGCGGCTGCCGCCGACGATCGTCGTCGCCGGAACCAACGGCAAAGGATCGACCGTCGCTATTTTGCGGGCGATACTCGAAGCCGCGGGGCGCCGCGTCCACGCCTACACCTCGCCCCACCTGGTGCGGTTCAACGAGCGCATCCGGCTCGCCGGCGCACCGATCGACGAACCGGCGCTCGCGGCCATACTTGAAGAAGTCGAAGCGATCAACGCCGATCGGCCGATCACCTTCTTCGA
Organism: Alphaproteobacteria bacterium; assembly: GCA_035250945.1. Taxonomy (GTDB): domain Bacteria; phylum Pseudomonadota; class Alphaproteobacteria; order CACIAM-22H2; family CACIAM-22H2; genus DATFES01. Next base: position 9,410 of record DATFES010000317.1, read on the forward strand.
GGTCACCACCGCGGCGGCGTTTCTCGCTTTCGCCCGCGCGCCAGCCGACGCCGTGCTGCTCGAGGTCGGAATGGGCGGACGGCTCGATGCCACGAATATCGTGCCCCATCCCGCCGCGACGGCGATCGCGCCGGTGTCGCTCGATCACACCCAGTATCTCGGCGACACGCTCGCCAAGATCGCCGGCGAGAAGGCCGGCATCCTCAAACCGGGCGTGATCGCCGCGATCGGACCGCAGCCGCCCGCGGCGGCCGAGGCGATCGCCGCGCGCGCAACCGATATCGGCGCGACGTTGTTTCGCCACGGCGTGGAATGGTCGGTGACCCCGGTCGCCGTCGGGTTTCGCTATGACGGCAAGCGCCGGCTCGATCTACCGCCGCCGGCGCTCGCCGGCCGTCATCAGTTCGATAACGCCGGGCTCGCGCTCGCGGTGCTCGACCATCTGCCCGATTCGGCGATTGGCGAGGACGCAATTCACGCCGGCCTATCGCGCATCGATTGGCCGGCGCGGCTGCAACGTTTATCCCACGGCCCGATCGTGACGGCGCTGCCAGCCGGGTGGACGGCCTTCCTCGATGGCGGCCATAACGACGCCGCGGCCGAGGTGCTGGCGCGCTGGGCGGGCGATTTGCGCGAAGACAGGCCGCTCGACGTCGTCATCGGCATGTTGACGACAAAGGATGCGCACAGCTTCCTGCGTCGGCTGGCGCCGTTTGTGCGACGCGTGCGCGCGGTGACCATCCCGGACGAGCCATTGGCGCAGCCTGCGGACGCGATCGTCGCAGCGGCGCGCAACGCCGGCATCGCTGCGGCCTCTGCGCCGAGCGTCGCGGCGGCGGTCGTATCGCTGGCCGCCGACGGCGCCGGCCCGGCGCGCGTATTGATCTGCGGATCGCTTTATCTCGCCGGCGCGGTGCTGCGCGAGAATGGATAAGCCGTCGATTCGACCCGGCTATGTCGCGCCGATAGACGTCTCGGCGATCGTCTGCACGGCCTTGCCGTCGAAGGCGACCGTGCGTAGCGATTCGACCGTGCCGATAACCGAGATGGATCCGCGATTGATGCGATCGACAAGGCTTTCGGCCGGCGAAGTAGCGTCGAACGCGCCGACGGTGACGTGCGGCAGATACGGCGCATCGCGACGTTGCGCCGAGGCCAAGACCCCTTCGTGCAAGCGATCGTGAATGCCAACGAGCGCGTCCTTGCCCTCCTCGGGCAGCAAGTAGGCGAAAACACGACCCGTGAGCGCATCCGAATGAACGGCCGCGCGGCGTAACGCGAAGCGCACCACGGTCAGCGTCGCGGCGACCTCGGCCACATGCGCGACCAATCGGGTCTCGATCGATGCCGCGGCGTCGAAGACGAAGGTGACGTGCGGAGGCACGATCTGGCTCAGCGGATCGTGGCGTTCGCGAACCCCTGCCAACCAAACCGCGTCCTCGGCCGAAAATCGCGGCGTCGCGATGACGAAAAGGCGTCGCTCCCGCATCTGTGTGCGACCGGCTTCTGCCCCGATGGACGAAACCCCGCCGGGACGGGCGGGGTTTGGAAGTTGATTCGTCGGGCGCGTTCTAAAGCACCGACTGCACCCATTCGTACAGTTTGCTCTTCGGCAGCGAGCCGATCTTCGTCGCCGCCACCTGTCCGTTCTTGAACAGCATCAGCGTCGGGATGCCGCGCACGCCGTATTTGGTTGGCGTCGCAGGATTCTCGTCGATGTTTATCTTGGCGACCTTGACCTTGCCGGCCATGTCGCGCGCCAGATCCTCGAGCGCCGGCGCGATCTGTTTGCATGGGCCGCACCATTCTGCCCAAAAATCGACCAGAACAGGTTCGCCGGCTTTGAGAACATCGCTTTCGAACGATTCGTCGGAGATCTTCGCGGTGATCATGGAACCTCGACAATTTTAGTTGAGTGCTGTCCCGTTGGAGCGGCCCCGGACGGCCACGACGCCCAAGCGAGGCGCGAGTCTACGGGGGCGGCTTCCGCGTGGTCAAGCGACGCCCCGCAACCTCGCGTCATCCCTAGATAAGCACGTCTTTTCCGATTGCTAGCCCCCCCTGGCGAAGCGATCCAGGGCTGCTTGCGGCAGTTCCATGAGGCGCGGACCGACCGTCCACAGCAATGCGCAACGCACCTCGCGGCCGGGGTAAATCCGCTCGAGCGCCGCGCGATAGGCGGCCATTTGGGAGTAGTAGAGTTCCGGCACGCGCGACGGCGATTCGGGCGGCGGTCGGTTGGTTTTGTAGTCGACGACCAGCACTTCGTGCGGCAAGACGCATAGCCGATCGACCTGCCCCGAAATCACTCGGTCGCCGACGCGTCCGACGATCGGCGCCTCGGCGCGGCTCGCCGGACCGAACAGCGCCGCGAAATCGGGCGTAGCGAATATCGCCAGCGTTTCGCGGGCGATCTCGTCCTGCTCGGCGGGCGCAAGCCCATGGACCTTGCGGGCAAGAAATGCCGCCGCAGCGCGCGCGCGGCGTTCCGGTGCGAGATCGGGCAAGCTCTGCAGCAGGCGGTGGATCAGCCGTCCGCGTTTGAACCGAGCGCCGTCGTCGGCGCCAAAGGGCGAGCGCACCGCCGGCTCGACTTCGGCGGGCGCCGAGGGAACGAGCGGCTTGGGCGACGAAGGCTCGGGCGGCGCGGGTTCCCTCGCCCATCGCGGAAGCGCCGTCGCGTCTATGGCGACGGCTGCTTCGCTTCGCGGCTTGATCGGCCGCTCTTGCGGGCAAACCAAGCGCAAACCGAGTCCTGACTCGCCCTCGCCAAGCTCGATGGCCACCGGCTGAGCGATGTCGCGAAGCGCCGGTTCGATCAGCCTGTACCAGCAGCCCTCGGGTGCGGAGCGATTGGCGAGGTAGCCGCAGATATAAAGGCGGTCGCGCGCGCGGGTCATCGCCACGTAGAGCAACCGGCGATGCTCGGCGTCGCGCGCGGCGCGCGCCGCATCGCGTGCCGTCGCGGCGAGCGAGCCATCGTCGTCGACGCGCGGCGACCAGAGCATTACGTCGCCCAGCCACAGCAGCGCCGGAGTGCGGGTCGGCGTTTGCAGCGTGTCGGGCAGAAAGACGATCGGCGCCTGTAAGCCCTTGGCGCCATGAACGGTCATGATGCGCACCTCTTCGCGCGCGCCTTCCTCGAGATCGCGCTTGATTTCCTGCTCGCCGGCTTCGAGCCAATGCAAGAACCCCTCGAGCGAGGGGGTGTGCGTGCGCTCGAAGGCGAGACACGCGGCGAGAAATTCGTCGAGCGGATCCTCGGCCTCGGGGCCGAGCCGCGCGACGATCCGGCTGCGGCCGCCGCGCGCCGATAGCAGTTCGGCGAACAGCTCGTAAGGCGGCGCAAAATCGGCGCGCGCGGCGAGCCGCGTCAGTTCGGCCTCCGCCGCGCCAAAGAGCGGGTTCTCGTGCCCCCGTCGCCGCAGCTCGGCCCACAGCGTTCCCCGCCGCGGCTGGGCGAGGGCGAACAGCGCCTCCTCATCGAACCCGAACAGCGGTCCCTTCAATACCGTCGCCAACGTCAGATCGTCTTCCGGCAACAGCAGAAACCGCCCAAGCGCCACGAGATCCATGATCGCCAGTTGATGGACGAGCACCATGCGATCGACGCCGGCCACCGGGATGTCGTGCGCCTTGAACGCTCGGACCAGTTCGTCGACCAAGCTGTTGCGACGCCGCACCAGGATCATGACGTCGCCGGGCTGGATCGGCCGCCCCTGCGATTCGAGCATCGCGCCCTCGCCAAGCCAGCGCGCGACCTCGCCTGCGATGCGTTCGGCGAGGCGGCGGCGCGGTGAATCTCCTGGCTCGACGGCGAGCGCCGGCGCCCACGCTTCGCGCGGTTCCGACGCGCGCGGCGCGATCGGCGGCCAAAGCTCGACCATGCCCGCCTCGCCGGTGCGGAAACTCTCATGTCGTATTTCTCCGCCCTCGAGGGCGACGCCGGCCCCCGTCACCGGCTGCGCGAACACCGCATCGACGGCGACCAGGACCGCGCGGGTAGAGCGGTAGGACAGTTGCAGGGGGACCGTGGCGAATTCCATCCCCGCCTCGCGCGCACGGCGGGCAAAATGGTCGCGCATGTCGACGAAGGCTTGCGGGTCGGCGCGCTGGAAGCCGAAGATCGACTGCTTGGTGTCGCCGACGGCGAAGATCGTTCGCTTCGCCTCGCGCGCTCCAGCACCGGCGAAGAATTCCTCGGCGATCGCCGCGGCGACCTCCCACTGCTCGGGGTTGGTGTCCTGCGCCTCGTCGATCAGCACATGATCGATGCCGCCGTC
>DATFES010000328.1:0-3041 GCA_035250945.1 Alphaproteobacteria bacterium
GAACAGTATCTTGAGCTCGCTTTCGGAAAGTCCGTGCTGACCGTTCGTGACCAGAGAGAAATGTCGCGAGGCGCGCAGCCGCTCGACCAAAGCGTGGCTGGCCCGAGCCAGGTCCTCAGGCGCAGCTCCTTCGATCGCAATCAGGGCGAGATTCGAAGCCGGACCGGTTTGCAGCTCGTCGGCGAGAAATCGCGCCGCCGGTGATCGTCCCGGCGGCAGAAAGTCGCCCATGTCGGTGCGCACGGTGGCGCGGTTGAAAACCGCCACGCCGGCAACGGCCAGTCCACACAAGGCAAGCAACAGCAGGACGGCGTGGCGATCGATCACGGCCGAATTGGAGTGATGCGCATGTGCGCGCTGTCGCCATTGGCTTCGAAGGTCTCGATGGCCAGCACCTCGTCGCCGGCGCCTTCGAGGACCACGCCGAGGATCAAGGCTCTTGCTTCGGCGGTGCGCGGCCTCAAGTCGAGCCGCCATGAGCGATCGTCGCCCGACAACGCGACATCGAACTGGGCGCGCAGGGTGGTTGTGTCGCCGCTGAGCGGCGCCCGGATCGCCTCGACGATCGCTCTTAGTTCCGGCTGGCCCGCCAAATCGAGCGAACGGCGGACGCCTTCCGCCGGCCGCTCGATCAGCAATGAATCATTGTCGACCACCAGTCGTTCCTCGACCGGCGCCTCGGTGTATCGAGCAAACCACGACGGCGCTCGGTATTCCAGGCGGCCACTGGTCCGCAGCGGCTCGGTCAACGCGCCGACGCGCCGCTCCTCGACGAACGTCGCGTGCCTTTGGCGAGGCTTGGCCATCGACGCCATGAGGCGCTCGAGATCCATCTCGTCGGCGACGCCGTAAGCCGGCGCAAACCCTAGCAGGAGCGCGACCGCGCAAAGTCCGCGCCTAAGGGCAAGCCGTTCACCCCGCGCCATCGCCCGGACGCCCCCAAAAATCGAAAAAGTTGAACCAGTTGTATGGCGCGAGCCGGGCGTGAAATGCAAGGCAATCAGCGAAATGTTGGCCCATCGCCTCGACACGGCGGCTGCGAGCGCTTCCCGATTCGCTGAATTGTTCGCCGCCTTGCTCCAGCGTCTGAAACCGCACTTCATAGGTACGGGCGGCGCGATGGAGCGCGAAAAACATGACCACCGGCGCCTTGAGGGCGGCGGCAACAAGGAACGGTCCCGCCGGGAGGACGGCCGGCCGGCCGAGAAAGTCGACGGCGATCGTCTTGTCGCCGCGGGCGATTCGGTCGCCGAGGAACCCGACGCACTCGCCGCGCGCCAGGCTTTCCTTGACCTGCAGCATCGCCGCGGGTTCGCCAAGCGGAATCACTTCGGCGGCCAGCGCCGGATTGAGGCGCCCAAAAGCCGCCCGCATCCGCGCCGCATTCGCTTCGTACATCAGCGGACGTACCTTCACTCCGCGTCGCATGGCGAGCAGCCGCATGACTTCGAAGCTGCCGAGATGGCTGCCCAACAAAATGACGCCTCCCCGCGCCGCCGCCGCTTCGAAGGCGTCGACGCCGGCGATGTCGATCCGATATCCATCCGCACGGCCGCTCAAGAGGTACACCCGGTCGAGAATGACCGAGGCGAAGCAAAAAAGATGGCGAAAGACGTCGCTGAAATACGCCTTACGGCCGAGCACGAGCTGCAAGAACTGGCCCGAGGCACGACGCGCCGCCGGCGCGAAAAGAAGGAAGTAACCGGTGATCGGGTAGAGCGACAGGTACGATATGCGCCAACCGAAAACGAGCGCGAACCGCGTCATGAGCCGCAGCCCGAACAAACTGCCGCGTTCTGGCTGATCGAGCCATGCTCGGCTCATCGTCGCGCGTCCGAATCGCCGAGCGCCTCGACTCTAAGGGCGCCGTCGAGCACCAAGCGGTCGCCCTGCCGCAGTTCGAAATATACGATGCCGCCCGGCTCTCGGCGCGCTGCCAGCCCGATCGTTGCCGGCGGCCGAACCGCGGCGTGGAACTTCGCCCATTTGACCTCGACTGGCTTCACGTCGCCGAGTTGAGCCGCGATTGCATTCATCGCTCTGTCCAGGAGCACCACTCCAGGCACGATCGGATCGCCAGGAAAGTGTCCATCGAGCGACGGCAAGTCGGGCCCGAATTCGAACCGCGCGGAGATCACCGTGTTGACGCCATGCCGGCCCTGCTGGGGTCGAGCTCATGAATTTTCTCGCGCTGGAGCTTGCCGAGCTCGTCGCGCGGGAGCGCGTCGACCTTGATCAGCCTCCGAGGCATGAATATTCGATCGATTCGCCGACGAAGTTCACGCAGAACCGTTTTGACGTCGCGGCCCGGAGCCACCACGTAGGCGACGAGCCGCCCGGCGCCGGTTTCGAGCCCGTCGCCCAGCTGGACGAAGACCGCATCTTCGACGCCGTCGATCTCGCGCAGCGCGCGTTCCAATGCGGCGAGCGACGTCCGCTTACCGGCCAGCTTGATCATGTCGGCGCGCCGCCCGACCAAGCGAAAATGGCGAGCATCGATCGATTGAACGAGGTCGGGCAGCGCTATCGGCTCGTTGTGCGACGCGAGGCTCACGCACGCGACCTCGCCGTCGCTCGTCATCCGAACGCTGTCATAGAGGCTCCATGCCGGCCCATCCAAGGTGCGGCGGCTGGCGATCGAGCCGGTCTCGGTGCTGCCGAATATCTCGCGTACCGGGGCGCCGAACCGAATCTCGGCCTCGCGCGCCAGCGCTTCGGGCATCGCTGCGGTGGCCGAAATGATCGCCTGAATCGGCGGCAGATCGAGTGGGACCCGCAACAAGGCGCGAAGATGGAACGGCGTCGTGACGACGACGCGCGGCTCGGGGACGTACTCCAGCGCGCGGCGCAGATCGTCGGGGTAGAACACCCGATCGGCGTGCGTCGATACGTTCGCCAGGAGCGGCAGAAGGACGGTTGTTTCGAAACCGTACATATGCTGCGGCGGCACCGTCGCGGCGATGGCCTGCGTCGCGTCGCCGTCGAAGCCGAAACGCCGGGCGGCGTCCGTCGTGGCGATCGTGAGCGTTCGCCACGTCTTG
>DATFES010000366.1:0-4000 GCA_035250945.1 Alphaproteobacteria bacterium
CGGGTGATCGTGCTGGCCAAGCACGTCTCGAGCGGCGTGACACGGATTACGCGCTGGAACGATCGGCATAAATACTACAATGACGAGTTGACGCTGACGCTTCTCGAAGAGACGTCGCTGAAGCTCGTCTTCTGGCTCGAGAACAGCGGCTACCCGGCGATCATCGCGCCGCCCACGCACGTCGATCCGTGGCGCTATGACGACGATCCCAAGCGCCATATGACGACGTTGCTGTCGCTGCCCCACGCGGCGGTCGAAGCCGGCCTCGGCACGTTGGGGCTCAATCTTCAACTTCTGACGCCGGAGTTCGGACCGCGGGTGATCCTGACCGCCGTTCTGTCGTCGATCGATGTCGAGTGCGACAAAAGGATGGAGTCTGCGCTATGCCTGGGACCGGGTTGCGGGCGCTGCCTCAAGGTCTGTCCGGGAGACACCGTGCGGCACTGGGACCGCGACTGGCAGACTTGCGACACATACCGTTCGCCGCATGGCTTCGCGCATCTGAGCGACCATGTCGCCCGCATCATGAGCGAGCCCGATCCGCGGAAGCAAAAAGAACTGCTGCGCTCCGAGGACAGCTTCAATCTTTGGCAGAGCATCCTGCGCGGCGCCGGCGTCATCACCGGCTGCCGCCGCTGCCAGGACGTCTGCCCCGTCGGCGCCGACTATGATGCGATGCTGAAGGACGCGCTTGACGTCATCGCCGAGCATACGCCGGAGAAGCAAGCGCGGCTCGACGCCATGACGGCCGCCGAGGACAAGCGCGGCATGCCGAAGGCCTATGACGCGCAACGGCGATGGATCGGCGCGCTCGCGTATCTCAAGGCCACGGCGGGCGAATGAGACGGCCGACCATGAACGCCGACACCGCCCGCTTCCCCGACATGCCCTTCCCGCGCTCCCCGGCCGAAATCGCGGCGATCCACAGCGCGCGCAAGCGGCGCGCCGTCGAGCAGGCCAAGCGCGCGCCATTTTTCCGCGGCAAGCTCGATCACATCCGCCTCGACCGTCTCGACGATCCCGAGGAGTGGAGCAAGATTCCGATTCTCGACAAGGAGATGCTACGCGCGCTTTCGCCGGAGCAGTTCTATCGTGAGTTCTGCCTGCCGTTCGATGGCCGGCTCGCCGAGTACTGGCGGTCTGGCGGCACCACCGGAAAGCCGCTGTTCTACCCGCGCAGCTTCGAGGACATCCATTACGCGATGGAAGGATTTCGCCGCACCTTCGCCTGCGCCGGCGCGAGGGCAGGCGATACGGTGCACGTCTCGATGCCGCTCGGAATCCACCCCGCCGGACAGATGTGGGCGCGGGCCGCCGAAAGCGCCGGCATCGGCGTCGTGTGGGCCGGCGCCGGCGCCGCCGCGCCGTCATTGCTGCAGATCGACCTCCTCGCCATGCTGAAGCCTTCGATATGGATGGGCATGTCGAGCTATGCGCTGCATCTCGCCAACCTCGCCGAAAGCAAGGGCGTCGATCTCGCCACGTTTGGCGTGCGTATGGTGATGTGCACGGCCGAACCGCTGTCCGAGGCCAAACGCGCCAAGATCGCGCGTGCGTGGGGCGCCGAGGTCTACGATACGTTCGGCATGACCGAATGCACCATGATGGGCGCCGAATCGGCAGCCGGCGAAGGCTTCCGGATATGGACCGACCTCGTGTTCCTCGAAGTCCTGCACCCGCAGACGCTTTCGCCCGTAGCCGACGATGAGGAAGGGCACCTGGTCGTGACGCCGCTCTTCACCAACAACGCGACGCCGTTCCTGCGCTGGAGCACCGGCGACATCGTCCGCCGGCGCGCCGCGAGCCCAGCATCCGGTCCGTTTGGCGTCTTTCCGCTGATCAAGCACGCCCATCGGACCACCGGCTTCTTCAAGATTCGCGGAATCAACGTCAATCATTCGGAATTCGAGGACTTCATGTTCGCCGATCGCGGGGTGAACGACTTCAAGGCCGAGTTGGTGACCGTCTCCGGCGTCGATCGGATGCGGCTATCGGTCGAATTCAAGCGCGGGGCAAGTCCTGGCCCCGCCGAGAGCGATCTCGCCCGACGCGTCAAGGCCACCTTCGAGGTGACGCCCGAGATCGTCGTGCTCGAGCCGGGGACGCTGGCGCGCGAGTTCGAATCGTCGGTCAAGGCGCCGCGCTTTATGGACGCGCGGCGCTGAGATTGGCTATAACCGCCGGAGGATTACGTCGACGGACGTTGCGCAAAAGAACAGGGAGAAGGCAGCCAATGAATCGCAAACTCTTCGCAGCGCTGGCGGCGCTTTCGATCGCCGCCGCGCCCGCCGCCGCACAGCAGAAGGTCAAGATCGGCATCATCACGACCCAATCAGGCCCCGGCGCCGTACTGGGCCGCGAGATCGTCGATGGATTCAACCTTGGAATTAAGCACTCCGGCGGCCGCCTTGGAGGCGCGGAGACGGAGGTCATCGTCGGCGACGAGCAGTTCAAGCCGGAGGTCGGCAGGGCGCTCGCCGAGCGCATGGTCCAGCGCGACCGCGTCGACATCGTCACCGGCGTGATATGGTCGAACATCCTGTTGGCCCTCGCCGACACCGTGCTCAAGGACCGCCGCGGCGTTTTCCTGGTCAACTCCAACGCCGGCCCTTCGGAGCTTGCCGGCAGGAACTGTCACCCGAATTTCTTCTCGGTATCGTGGCAAAACGACAACACGCACGAGGCGATGGGCCAGCACGTGCAGTCGAGCGGCGTGAAGCGCGCCTACATCATGGCGCCCAACTACGCCGCCGGTAAGGACGCGCTCACCGGGTTCAAGCGATTCTACAAGGGCCAGGTGGTGGCCGAGGTCTACACGCAGCTCGGCCAGACGGATTATGCCGCCGAGATCGCCGCGCTCCGCGCCGCGCGGCCCGAGGGGACGTACATCTTCTATCCCGGCGGCATGGGCATCGCGTTCATCCGGCAATACGCCCAAGCCGGACTCACCCAGCAAGTTCCGCTTTACGGTCCGTCCTTCAGCCTCGATCAGACGATCTTGCCCGGTATCGGCGACGCCGCGCTCGGCGTCTTCGCCAGCACCTTCTGGTCCGAGCGGCTGCAGAACTCGGCCAACCAGCGTTTCGTGCAGGATTACGAAGCGACGTACAACCGTATCCCGAGTCCGTTCGCGGCGCAGTCCTACGACACGGCGCAACTGATCGACAGCGCGCTCAAAGCCGTCGGCGGAGACATCTCGAAGAAAGACGCGTTTCGCAACGCGCTACGCGTCGCGAATTTCAACTCGGTGCGCGGTCCGTTCAAATTCAATCGCAATCACTTCCCGATCCAGAACTATTACTTGACGCAGATCGTCAAGGACAAAAAGGGCCGCTTGGTCAACGATCTGCGCGGCGTGATCTTCTCGAGCCACGAAGACGCCTACGTCAAGGACTGCAAGATGAAGTGGTAGCTCCGTTCGCGCCACGAACCATCGAAAGGCCGTCCGCGCCGGACGGCGTTTTTGCGCTTCCGTCTCACGGCTCCTCGTACGCTGACGCGCGATGACGACGCTTCTGTTCATCGAGCAGGTGATCAACGGGCTGCAGCTCGGCGTAATGCTCTTCCTGATGGCCGCCGGACTGACGCTCGTCTTCGGCATCATGAACATGGTCAATCTGGCGCATGGTTCGCTCTACATGATGGGGGCGTATTACTGCGCGACGTTCGCGCAGTGGACCGGCAGTTTTTTCACCGCCGCGCTTTTGGCGTTACCCGCCGCCGCGCTGACCGGTCTCGCGGTCGAGCTGATCGCGTTGAGGACGCTTTATGCGCGCGATCATCTCGACCAGGTTCTCGCCACCTTCGGCCTCATACTTTTCTTCAACGAGCTGGTCAGGGTCATTTGGGGACCCGTCGCCATCTTCATGGACATCCCCCCGCTTCTCTCGGGCGGCGTCGAGATCGTTCCGGGCGCCCCTTACCCAGTGTTCCGGCTCTTCGTCATCGCCGTCGGGATCGCCGTCGCCTCGTTCCTGTGGTGGCTGATCACCCGCACCCG
>DATFES010000383.1:0-2129 GCA_035250945.1 Alphaproteobacteria bacterium
CGTTGACGAAGTGGAGCTTGCTCTTGCCGTCGGTCGCCAGATCCTCGACCAGGAGAACGCGCGCGCCTTCCTTGAGGTCGCCTTCGATCAGCGCATTGCGACCGAAGCCCTTCGGTTTCTTGCGCACATAGAGCATCGGCAGATCGAGCAAGTCGGCGATCCAGGCGGCGAAGGGAATTCCCGCGGTTTCGCCGCCGGCGACGGCGTCGAATTTGCCGGCGCCCACCTCGCGCTCGAGCATGGCGACGGCCATCGCCATCAGCTCGCGACGCTCGCGGGGAAACGAAATCAGCTTGCGGCAGTCGATATAGGTCGGGCTGGCCCAGCCGGAGGTGAAGATGTAAGGCTTGGCGGCGTTGAAATGAACCGCCTTGGTCTCGAGCAAGATGCGGGCGGTCGCCTTGACGATTTCGGACTGGTTCATCGTGACCGGACTCCCAGTGACTCGGCCCTGCGACCTCTTTAGGGCCAAGCGCGGCCGATGGGCAATCGATTTGTCAGACCGCGATCACGCCAGCGCTTGTTCCAGTACGCGCGCGACGTGCATAGCCGGACGCCCGGCGCCATCCTTGATCTGGTGGCGGCAGCTCGTACCGTCGGCGACGACGAGCGTATCGGCGCCGGCGGCGCGCACGGCGGGCAGCAGCGACAACTCAGCCATCTTCATCGATATGTCGTAATGCGCCGCCTCGTAACCGAAGGCGCCGGCCATGCCGCAGCAGCTCGAGGCGACGATTTCGGCCTTTAGTTCGGGCACCAGTTTGAGCACGGATTCCACCGCCCCCATCGCCCCAAAAGCCTTTTGATGGCAGTGCCCGTGGACGAGCGCGCGCACCGCCGGGAGCCTCTTGAGCTTGAGCGTATCGAGACGACCCGCCTTGTGTTCCGCTGCCAAAAACTCTTCGAAGAGCATGGCGCGTGTCGCCAGCCGGTCGGACTCCGCGCCGGGCAACAATGCCAGGAACTCGTCGCGCAATGTGAACAGGCAGGACGGCTCGAGCCCGACGATCGCCGCGTTGCGGGCGACGAATGGCGCCAGTGCATCGAGCGTCCGCCGCGCCTCGCTTCGCGCCTCATCGACTAGACCTTCGGCAAGGAAGGTCCGGCCGCAACATAACGGCCGACGCCCATCCGGCGCCGCCGCGACCGCTACACGATAGCCTGCCGCGCGCAGTACAGCGAGCGCGGCGCGAATGTTCTCCGGCTCGAAATAGGCGTTGAACGTATCGGCGAGCAAGACGACATCGGCGTTCTCGACGTGCGCGTTACCCTCCGCGCGCGGATCGAAGGCGTCGCGCCGCCAGCGTGGCAGCGCGCGCCTGGCGCTGAATCCGAGCAGGCGTTCGCCAAGCCCGGCCAGCGGCGGCAGCGAATTGCGCAGGTTCGTCAGCCACGACAATCGCGACGCCCATGGCGCATAGCGAGGCAGATAGGCGATCAGCCGTTCACCGATCGAAAGACCATGCCGGCGCACCCAGGCGTGCTTGAACTCGATCTTCATCCGCGCCATGTCGACGCCAGTCGGGCATTCGCGTTTGCAGCCCTTGCAGGCGACGCAGAGATCCATCGTCTCTCGCATTGCGTCCGTCACCATCGCATCGACGCCGAGCTGCCCGGTGATCGCCAAACGCAGCGTGTTGGCGCGGCCGCGCGTCAGATGTTGCTCGTCGCCGGTGACGCGATAGGACGGACACATCACTCCAACGTCGGCCTTGCGGCATTCGCCGTTGTTGTTGCACATCTCGACCGCCGCGGGAAATCCGCCCCAGGCGCTCCAATCGAGTACGGGCGCGAAGGGGAGCGCCTTGTAGCCGGGTGGAAAGCGGAACAGACGGCGGTCGTCCATTTTTGGCGGACGGACGATCTTGCCTGGATTGAACAGTCCCTCGGGATCGAAGGCGTCCTTGATTTGCTCGAAGGCGCGCACGATCGGCGATCCGAACATCGGCTCGTGGAACTCCGAGCGTACGAGGCCGTCGCCGTGTTCGCCCGAATGCGATCCCTTGTACTCGTGCACCATGGCGAAGGCTTCCTCGGCGATGGCGCGAAGCTTCTTGGCGCCGTCGGGCTCCTTAAGATTGACGATCGGCCGGACGTGGAGCGTGCCGACCGAGGCGTGCGCGTACCAC
>DATFES010000389.1:0-7000 GCA_035250945.1 Alphaproteobacteria bacterium
CTCGCGTATCTCGCACGCGCTGCACGGGCTGCCGAGCTGGCCAGCCGCGATATCGCGGGTCTTCGGCGGTTGAAGCGGGCGCATGAACGGATCCTGAACGGAAGCTTCCGTTCATTCTGCCGCGCGGCGGTCTGGACCGCAAACGCTGATTGATTTGGATCACTGACGAACTTAGGCGGGGTACTGCATTTTAAGGCGCGTATGACTTTGGGGAATCTTACGATCTGGACGGATGGCCGCTTGATGTCACGAGGCCTGACCATTGAAATGCTGGATCCAAGCCGGATCGATCAGGCGTATCCCCTGGCGCGTCTGGCGGTATCCAGGCTTGATCTTGAGACTTGGCGGCGCTTCGCATCGGCGGCGACGATCGCGGCGCCCTTTGAGGTGCCACGGATCGGGATCATTGCCGCGGCGAACCTGCGGGGGTATTTGCAGGGACTATGCGTCTACCGGATCGAGCCCGACCTCGAGCACTCCGCCAGTCTCAGCATCGAGCATTTCGTGGCGCTCGATTTGATCGACAGCGCGCTTGTCGCCGACGAACTCGTCCGGGCGCTGGAGCTCGAGGGGCGGCGCCACGGCTGCCGCGTGATGAAAACGCATCTGCCGCAAGATCTTGGCGATGCAAGCGCTGGCGCGCGCCAGCTCTTCCGCATCTTGCGGCGCCATGGCGAGGAAAGTTCGGCGCGCCATCTGCTGGCGACGATCGCCTAGCGGCGCTGCATAATGGGCGCCCGTGAAGGATCACGGCGCGCACCTTGGCTTGGACCCCTTCGCGGCAGGGGATTTGGCCGCTGGCGGCGATGCTTTGGGACTGATCGCCGCACTGCTGGTCGCCGGCCTGATCGGCGGTTTTGCCCATTGCGCGGGAATGTGCGGACCCTTTGTACTGGGTCAGGTGACGGTCGGTCTATCGGGCGCCCCGGAGCGCGCCGAGCGCGTTTTCGGACGAATGGCCGGCGCCGCGCTCATTCCATACCATCTCGGACGACTGACCACATATTCCGCACTGGGCGCCGCTGCGGGCGGACTGACGGGGCAGTTTGTCGATGTGGCGGGCGTTAAATGGCTGTTTGCGGCCCTGCTCGGATGCGCGGCGCTGGTGCTGGCGTGGCAGGCGTTCGGCGGAGGGCGCGGCTTCCTGCGCGGTGGCGCGCCGCAACGGGCGAGCGTACTTGCGGCACGGCTTGGGCGCTTGTCTGCCCCGCTAATCGCCGATTCCCGCGGGCGCTCCCGATACGCGCTGGGGATTGTGCTTGGCTTCCTGCCGTGCGGCCTGCTTTACGGGGCGCTGGCCGCCGCCGCCGGCAGTGGCGGCGCGTTTTCCGGCGCCGCGGCAATGGCGGCGTTCACCATCGGCACCGCTCCCAGCCTCATCGCAGTCGGGTATCTCGGCGCCTTCTTCGGGCGGCGCTGGCTGGGAACCGTCCGCCGTGTCGCCCGCCCACTCCTGCTGGTCAACGCCGCGACGCTCGTGTGGTTCGCCTATCGCACTCTGGCGTGACGGGGCATCACTCGACCAGGTCCTTGTAGGCGTGCCAGGTCGCATGGCCGATCAGCGGCAGCGTGATCGCCAGGCCGAGAAAAAACGTGGCAATGCCCAATCCCGTGAAAACCACGATCAGCGCCGCCCACAGCGCCATCGCCCGCCAGTTGACCTGCACCGCGGTCACGCTCGTGGCGATGGCGGTAAAGACGTTTTCGTCGCGGTCGACCAGCAGCGGCAGCGATACCGCGCTGATCGCGAAAACGATGACCGCGAGCGCTGCGCCGATAGCGGTGCCGACCATCAGGAACGGCAGACTGGCGGCCGAGAACAGCGTCCACTGCAGCAAGCGTTCGAGCCCAGGATTCACGTCATTGAAAAACAACGCGAACAGCAAGGTGGCGATGCGTACCCAGGCGAGATTGAACAGCATCAAGATCAGCCCCATCAAGGCGATCTGGGTGCGATTCGTACGTCCGCCGGCGATCGCGGCGCCGAGCGATGTAGGTTCGCCCGCGGCGAGGCGCCGGCTGGTTTCATAGAGCCCGATGGCGAGCACCGGGGCCACGAACATGAAACCGGCAGCCAGCGGCAGCAGTAGATATATCCACCCGAGCAACCACAGCCCGAACGTGAGCGCTACGCTTATTGCAACCAGCAGCGCTCCGTATGCTAGGCTCACGTGCGGCGCGCCGAGAATGTCGTTCCATCCGGCCGCAAGCCAAGTCCATGCGCGGTCGACGGGGACTTGACGAACGCGCGGGCTGGCACTCGAGAAGACGGGGATGGCGTCGCTCATGTCACACTCCCGGAATCCCGCTCCATCGTTGCGCGAGGCCCAGGCGCCTCGATGTCCAGACACAGACCCGAGCCGCCGGCCGATGCTCGATTATCGCGCGTTTGACGCAAATTTAAAGGCGTCACGCATCGAGCCCGCGTTGATCCAGATCAATGCCGCAATGCACAAAAGCACGGAATTTCAACACGCTTGCTGGAACGGGCGGGCGATCGGCCGGATTCTTGTCCGGCCACATCAATGTGGGGAGTTCGCATGAGCGTCACCTCCGCCGTGAAGTCTGAATTCGGGCCGCGCCGCTCGCCCGAATATGTCGACGACGTGGTTCGCGCCTTCGTCATCGCCACCGTTTTTTGGGGCATCGCGGCGTTCACCGCCGGCACGTTCATCGCCTTCCAGCTCGCCTTTCCGGTGCTCAATCTCGATCTTGAGTGGACGACGTTCGGGCGTTTGCGACCGCTACACACCTCGGCGGCGATCTTCGCGTTTGGCGGCAATGCGCTGCTCGGCACTTCGTTCCACGTTGTCCAGCGCACCTGCCGGGCCTCCCTGTTCGGCGGGCCGATTCCTGCGTGGTTCATTTTTTGGGGTTATCAGCTTTTCATCGTGCTGGCGGCGACCGGGTACCTCCTCGGCATCACGCAAAGCAAGGAATACGCCGAGCCGGAGTGGTACGTGGATTTGTGGCTGACGATCGTTTGGGTCGCGTATTTGGTGGTCTTCGTCGGCACGATCATGAAGCGCGAGGAGCCGCATATCTATGTCGCCAACTGGTTCTATCTCGCGTTCATTATCACCATCGCCATGCTCCACATCGGCAACAATCTGGCGATGCCGGTGTCGTTCTTCGGCGCCAAGAGTTATATCGCTTCCTCGGGCGTCCAGGACGCGATGATTCAGTGGTGGTACGGACACAACGCAGTCGGCTTCTTCCTCACCGCCGGGTTCCTCGGGATGATGTACTATTTCATTCCGAAGCGCGCCGAGCGACCGATCTATTCGTACCGGCTGTCGATCGTTCACTTTTGGTCGCTGATTTTTCTCTATATCTGGGCCGGTCCGCACCATCTTCATTACACCGCGCTGCCCGATTGGGCGCAGACCCTCGGCATGACGTTCTCGGTGATGCTGTGGATGCCGTCATGGGGCGGCATGATCAACGGCCTGATGACGCTCGCCGGCGCGTGGGACAAGCTACGCACCGATCCCGGTCTGCGATTCTCGGTGACCGCGGTCGCTTTCTACGGCATGTCGACCTTCGAGGGGCCGGTCATGTCGATCAAGCCGGTAAACGCGCTCAGCCACTACACCGACTGGACGATCGGCCACGTCCACTCCGGCGCGCTCGGCTGGGTCGGATTCATCGTCTTCGGCGCGCTCTACTACCTCGTTCCGGTGCTGTGGAAACAAAAGGACGTGTGGTCGACGCGCCTGATCTCCTGGCATTTCTGGATCTCGACGCTCGGCATCGTCCTCTACATCACCGCGATGTGGGTGTCGGGAATCATGCAGGGCCTCATGTGGCGCGCTTACGACGAGCTGGGATTCCTGCAGTACTCGTTCGTCGAGACGGTGGCCGCGATGCACCCGTTCTACGTCATTCGCGCCCTGGGCGGCGTGCTGTTCCTCGCCGGCGCGTTGATCATGGCCTACAACCTTTGGCGCACGGCGCAGGGCGAACGCGACACGGCTAGGTCGCGTCACGGTTATCTACCCGCCGCCGCCAAGTGAGGAGGGGGCCATGACATTCAATCACGCGACCGTCGAAAAGAACGTCATCCTCCTCGCGGTGCTGACGCTGATAACGGTGTCGATCGGCGGCCTGGTGCAGATCGTCCCGCTGTTCACCATCGAATCGACCATCGAGCGGGTCGAGGGCGTGCGCCCGTATTCGCCGCTCGAGCTTGCCGGGCGGAACATCTACATCCGCGAGGGCTGCTACGTGTGTCATAGCCAGATGGTGCGCACCTTCCGCGACGAGGTCGAGCGTTATGGTCATTACAGCCTCGCAGCCGAGAGCATGTACGATCATCCCTTCCAATGGGGCTCGAAACGGACCGGTCCGGACCTGGCGCGCGCCGGCGGCAAGTATTCGAACGACTGGCATGTCGCGCACCTCGTCGATCCGCGCGCGGTGGTGCCGGAATCCGTGATGCCGCCATACGCGTTCCTGGCGCGGAGATCGCTGGCGTACCGTGACATCGCCGGGCATCTGCGCGCCAACCGGTCGGTCGGCGTCCCTTACAGCGATGCAATGATCGATAGCGCCGTCGCCGATCTCGAAGCGCAGGCGACGTCCGACGCCGACACCGCCGGATTGCTGCAGCGCTATCCCAAGGCGGTGGTCGGCGATTTCGACGGCGATCCGGCGCGCATCACCGAAATGGACGCGCTGGTCGCCTATCTGCAGATGCTCGGCACGCTCGTCAAGTTCAGCGACATCAAGCTCGAGCAGCTTCGACAATAGCGATCCGGAGACGCCGCGATGGACTTCGAAACGCTCTATCCGTATCTGCGCTCGCTGTGGACGGTGTGGTTCTTCGCCCTCTTTGTCGGCATCGTCGCCTGGGCGCTTTGGCCCTCGCGGAAGTCGAAGCTCGAAGAGCACGGGCGTATCCCGCTGCGCGACGATAACTGAAAGGCCGCCGCCCATGCCGACCAAGGTCGAGAAAGACGAAATCACCGGCACGGAAATGACCGGTCACGAATGGGACGGCATTAAGGAACTCGATACGCCGCTCCCCAAATGGTGGATCTACGTGTTCTACGCCACCATCGTTTGGTCGTTCGCCTATTATGTCTTCTACCCGTCTTGGCCGACGCTCTCGGGCCACCTGCCGGGCGCGCTCGGCTATTCGCAGCGCGCCGAGCTCGCTGAGCGTATCGCCGCCGAACAGGCGCGGCGCGGGCCGTTTCTCGACCGGATTCGGGCCGCCGCATTCGCCGATGCGCGCAACACGCCGGATCTGATGAATTTCGCAATCGGCGGCGGCCGCGCGGTATTCGCCGAAAACTGCGCCGGCTGCCACGGCGCCGGCGGCGGCGGGACGCGAGGCTTTCCCAGCCTGGTCGACGACGACTGGCTGTGGGGCGGCGACATCGAGAATATCCATAAGACGATCGCCTATGGCGTGCGCAACGCCAACGACGACGCCCGGCAGTCGCAAATGCCGCGCTTCGGCGTCGACGGCCTGCTGAATGCGGCGCAGATCGCCGACACGGCGGAATTCGTCTTGTCGCTGTCTGGCGCGTCAAACGATCGCGCCGCCATCGACCGCGGCGCGCGCCTCTACGGGGAGAATTGCGCTGCATGCCATGGCGAGAAAGGCGAAGGCAACCAGGAGCTCGGCTCGCCGCGGCTCGACGACAAAATCTGGCTTTTTGGCGGCGACAGGGCGTCGGTGATCCAGAGCATCTATTATTCGCGCGGCGGACAGATGCCGGCGTGGTCCGAACGGCTGGACGATGCGACCGTGAAGATGCTGGCGATTTACGTTCACTCGCTCGGCGGCGGCAAGTAGCCGGGAGGCGCGCGGGCGGCGAAGGCGATGGACGGGTCCCGGATGAGCGAAGTCGTGATCGCCGATGATGCGGTATCGGTCCGCACGCAACGCGCGGCGATGCCGCTCTACGCGTCGCGCATCAAGGTCTATCCAAAACAGGTCTCCGGGTACTTTCGCCGTATCAAATGGGCCGTTCTCGCGTTCTGCCTGTCGGTCTATTACCTCGTACCGTGGATCCGCTGGGACCGCGGCCCGGGCGCGCCCGATCAGGCGGTGCTGATCGACATGCCCGGGCGGCGCGCCTATTTCTTCACGATCGAGATCTGGCCGCAGGAAGTCTACTACCTCACCGGCCTGCTGATTTTGGGGGCGGTCGGGCTGTTTCTGGTGACGGCCGTGATGGGCCGCGTGTGGTGCGGCTACGCATGCCCGCAGACGGTGTGGACCGACCTCTTCATGTGGGTCGAGCGGCTGATCGAGGGCGATCGCAACGCCCGCATCAAGCTGGACAAGCAGCCCTGGAGCGGAACGAAACTCGCCCGTAAGACCGCCAAGCATGGCATCTGGCTGCTGATCGCGCTCGCGACGGGTGGCGCATGGGTGTTGTACTTCAACGACGCGCCCACGGTGACGCGCGAACTCTTCACGGCGCAGGCATCGGGCGCGGTCTACTTCTTCATCGGACTGTTCACCTCGACCACGTACGTGCTGGCCGGCTGGGCGCGCGAGCAGGTTTGCACGTACATGTGTCCCTGGCCGCGCTTTCAGGCGGCGATGCTTGATGAAGGTTCGCTCGTCGTCACCTACCAGGATTGGCGCGGCGAGCCGCGCGGCAAGCACAAGCAGGGCGCCTCGTGGGAAGGCCGCGGCGACTGCATCGACTGCGGACAATGCGTCGCGGTATGTCCGACTGGCATCGACATCCGCGACGGACAACAACTCGAATGCATCGGGTGCGGACTTTGCGTCGACGCCTGCAACGGGGTCATGGCGAAGGTCGGCCGACCGGCCGACCTCATTACCTTCGACACCTTCGCCAGCCAAGCGGCCCTCGCCGTCGGAAAGTCGGCTCCGTACCGGCTCATCCGGCCGCGCGTCATCATCTATGCCGCATTGCTCGCGGTCGTCGGACTGATCATGCTCGGCGCGCTCCTCACCCGGCCGACGGTCGAGGTCAACGTGCTCCGCGATCGCAACCCGATCTACGTAACG
>DATFES010000392.1:0-15490 GCA_035250945.1 Alphaproteobacteria bacterium
TTGGGTCAACGCGTCTTCGGCGAAAATCGCGTGCAGGAGGCGCAGGCCAAGTACGCCGCGCTCAAGGCCGAATGCGCCGATCTCGAACTGCATCTGATTGGGCCGTTGCAAACCAACAAGGTCAGAGACGCGGTGGCGCTGTTCGACGTCATCGAAACGCTCGATCGCCGCAAGCTCGCGCAGGCGCTCGCCACCGAGATGGCGAAGCAAGGCCGCCAGCCGCGCTGCTTCGTTCAAGTCAACACCGGCGAGGAGCAGCAAAAAGCCGGAATCGCGCCGGGCGACGCCGACGCCTTCATCGCCGAGTGCCGCAAGCTCGAACTGCCGGTCGAGGGGCTGATGTGCATTCCGCCGCAAGACGAGGCGTCGGCCCTGCATTTCGCATTGCTGCGCGAAATCGCGCGGCGCAACGGCCTGGCGCGACTCAGCATGGGAATGAGCGGCGATTTCGCCATGGCGATCCGCTTCGGCGCCACTCATGTGCGCATCGGCACGGCGATATTCGGCGAGCGCGCAAGCGGCTAAAGCAGGTTCCGTTTTGCTTTAATCAAGTTGCACTCCCTCATGGCTCAACAAGCTCGCCATGAGGGCTTGTCTGCGCCCCTTACCCTGAGCTTCCTCATCCCAAGCTTGTCGAGGGATGAAGGGCGGCGGCGGCGGCGATTCAAACCAAGTGAAACACGCTCTAGCGGCCGGGGCGGGGGCGCTCAAGCAGATTGATCCGCGAGCCGGTAGGGCCGTACGCCGTCGCCGAGAAATGTGTTGTTGGCCGCGCGCAGCTTCGCCGCTTCTTCGTCGTAGAGGAACGGCAGAAACGCATAGCGCTTGCCGCGGGTCACCGGTAGCGCCTCGTGCGGTAGCGAACACGAGAAGATGACCGCCCCGCCGGTGGGTGCGCGGAAACGCCGTTGTCCATGCTCGGGAAACACCAGATCGCCGCCATCGTACTCCTCGGCGTTGAGATTGACGGTTATGGCGAAACGGCGGTGCGCGGTGCCTTTGGTGGTGTTGTCGCGGTGCGGGCGAAAATAACCGCCGACCGCGGCGTCGTAGCAGGCGACGATATCCCGCTCGACGCGCGTGGCGGCGAACTGAAAGGCCCGCAAGATCTCGGGCACGGCACGGCGATGAATACGCGCTCGTGCGCCGTCGCGCAACCGCGCATCGTCGATCGTCCAGTCGAAGCGGCGCTTGTGCGCGTGATCGAGCACGGGCGTCGTCCGGCCAGCGACCTCGCGCATGAAACCGGATTCTTCGCTTCGTCCGCTTTCGTAGCCGGCGATGAGCGCGCGACAGAATTCCCGCTCGAATACGCCAGGGACGATCAGCGCCGGCGCTTGGGCCGTCGCCTGCTCGGGCGCCGGCAGTGGCGGCAGCAAGTGAACGAAATCGGCGGTTTCAACGGCAGATTCCTGCGGATCGCGGACCCGCGCCGCCCTCAATACGCGCAGCGCGGCATCGAGCACGTAGACGACCGGCCGGTAGCGCCGTTCGTCGGCTTGGTCGATCGCCCCAAAGAGTCGACTTATCGTGCGATCGTAGTCCCAAAACAGCCGCACGCCGGGGAGGCGCTCGTTCACCCGACCGGCCCGCTCGTCGTCGGGGTCGACGCTGATGCCGAAGAGCGAGGCGTGGCGATCGTCGTAGATCGACGCCCGCTCGAAGAAGGCGCGCCATAGGGCGCCGCCAGCCGCGGCCTGCGTCGAGCCGAAGAAGCACAAGACGATGTAACGGCCGCCGGCCGAGGAGAAATGGAACTCCTCGAGGTTCGACGCCCGCGCCACGAACCAGGGCGCCGGATCGCCAGGGAGCAACATGGTCGCAACCTACAATGCCACGCTGTTGTTGTGTCACGTTTCTACCTATACACGAGATAAAATCAAGTTGCAGCGGGCTCGACCGTGACGTCGCTAATCGCGAGGCAATCGGCCGAATCAACGTTGGCCAGCCGGCGTCGCGATCGCGCCCGCTGGTCGGCATGACCACCGAACATGGACTTGCCTAGATGCTCGCCGCCCGCTTCAATCGGCGGCCGCCAATCAGGGGGAGCCATGGCCAAGAAAAGAGTCTATCTGGGCTACGACCAAGAAGGCCTCGACGCGCAATATAACCTGCGGGCCCGTTGGCCGCAGCATCCGCAGTTTTTCGCCTTCTGGCAGCGCGAGGGCGACGCGGTGCGCGCAAGCACCGATTGCCTGCGCGATCTCGCTTATGGTCCGACCCCGGCCGAGACGCTCGATCTGTTGCCGGCGGCGCCACGACCCGGCGGACGCCGTGCGCCGCTCCTCGTTTTCATCCATGGCGGGTATTGGCAGGCCCTCGACAAGCGCGACGTCTGTTTCCTCGCGCCGGCGTTCGCCAAGGCGGGCGTCGCCTTCGCCGCGCCCAATTATGCCCTGGCGCCGCAAGTCGGTCTCGACGAAATCGTTCGCCAGATGCGCACGGCGCTTGCTTGGCTATGGCGCAACGCTCCCGGCCTCGGCTGCGATCCGCGGCGCATCTGTGTCGCCGGGCATTCGGCCGGCGGCCACCTCGCCGCCATGCTTGCGGCGACCGATTGGTCCCGCCATGGCGGGCTGCCCGCCGACCTGGTCAAGGGCGCTTTTTCGGTTAGCGGGGTCTACGACCTTGAGCCGCTCCGGCGCAGCTACCAAAACGCCGTGCTGAAACTTGACGAGGGCGCGGTGCAACGCAACTCGCCGCTCGGCCTCGCGCCCAACGTGGCGACGCGGATATGGGTGACCGTCGGCGAGGCGGAAAGCGCGGAGTTCCACCGCCAGCAATCCGCGCTGGTCGATACGTGGCGCGCCGCCGGCGCCGAGGTGCGCGACATCGCGGCGCCGAAACTGCACCATTTCGACATCCTGGCCAAATGCGCCGACTTCGCTCACTCGATCGGCAAGGCGATGCGCGCGATGGCGCAGTCGTAAGACGCGTCGGCGCGTCGGCGTCGCCGATTCAGAGCGCATTCGACACGAAGAAAACGCCGCGGCATCGATCGTCGCCGTCTCGTGGTCGATTATTGGTACGCCTCCTCGGCTGACGGCAGGCTTGCCGCACGGCGCGCCTCTGCGGTCGCGCTTCAGCGACTTTGCCGGAACCCAGGGAGCTGGATATATTCAAGCTCTTTCAATTATTTAAGGACAAAAGCGCAAGACTTGTCCGGGTCGAACACCAGCCCGCGGAGGCGCCGGCGGCGATAGTCGCGCCAACCCAAGCCGCGTTTGGCGGCGTTCCTACCTTGTGATAAGACAAAGGCCAGCCATGATGACTTCGCGGCACATTTTGCTCGTCGACGATGATGTCGCGCTGCGGCAATCGCTTGCCGAGCAACTCGCGCCGGAATTTCAGACGACGCAGGTCGGCACGGGCGCCGATGCGCTCGCCGCCATCGCCGACGGTCCGCGCTTCGATGCCGTTCTGCTCGATGTCGGATTGCCCGACGTCGATGGCCGCGAGGTTTGCCGGCGGATGCGCGGCGCCGGCGTCGGCGCGCCGATCATCATGCTGACCGCGGCGATCACCGAGAGCGACACGATTCAAGGCCTCGAATCGGGCGCCAACGATTACGTCACCAAGCCGTTCCGGCTCGGGGTCCTCTTGGCGCGTCTGCGCGTTCACCTACGCCAGCACGAGGCGTCGGAAGACGCCGTCTTCGCGCTTGGCCCTTACAGCTTCCAGCCGGCGCAAAAGGTGCTGGTCGAAATCGACACGAAGAAACGGATCCGGTTGACCGAGAAGGAGGTGGCGATCCTTCGCTTCCTTTACCGCGCGGGCGAGGAACCGGTGTCGCGCGAGCGTCTGTTGGGCGAGGTCTGGGGTTACAATGCCGGCGTCAACACCCACACTCTCGAAACCCACATCTACCGCCTGCGCCAAAAGATGGAGCGCGATCCCGCGAAGGCGGCGATTCTCGTTACCGTCCCGGGCGGCTATCGTCTGTCCATCTGATGATGCGTCCGCATTGCGCGCGCGGACACCCGGACGCCGCGCCGCGAGGCGGGCGCCGGTCATGAGCGATTTCACCGTAACGTTCTGGGGCGTTCGCGGGTCGCTTGCCTGTCCCGGCCCGGCCTACGCACGCTATGGCGGCAATACCTCGTGCCTCGAGGTGCGTTGCGGAAAGAAGTTGCTGATATTCGACGGCGGCACCGGCCTGCGTCCGCTCGGCCGGCATATCGACGCCCAGGGCGTGATGGACGCCGATCTCTATTTCACCCATACCCATTTCGATCACATTTGCGGCATTCCGTTCTTCAGCTCGGCTTACGCCAAAACCAATCGGCTGCGGATGTGGGCGGGCCATCTTTTGCCCGATCACACGCTGCGCTACGTGCTGTCCGAGATGATGATGGCGCCGTTGTTTCCGATCCCGATCGCGGTGCTCGGCGCCGATCTGTCGTTTCACGATTTCCGCTGCGGCGAGACCTTGACGCCGGAGCCCGGCGTGAAGCTCAAGACGACGCTGCTCAACCATCCCAACGGTTCGACCGGCTACCGCATCGAATTCGCCGGCAAGTCGATCTGCTACATAACCGACACCGAGCATGTACCGGGCAAACCCGACGTCGACGTGCTCGCACTGATCGCCGGCGCCGACCTCGTGATTTACGATTCGACATACACCGACGAGGAATTTCCCCGCTACGTCAGCTGGGGCCATTCGACCTGGCAAGAGGGCGTGCGCCTGGCCGACACCGCGGGCGTCAAGCGCCTGGTAATCTTCCACCACGATCCCGGACACGACGACGCGTTCATGGATCGCGTCGCGAAGGCGGCCGAGCAGGCGCGGCCGGGCACGCTGGTGGCGGTCGAGGGCATGACGCTCGCGCCGTAATCGGCGAGGATCGGGGGAGGGATGACTTCCTGGCGCGGCTTGAGGCGGCGCGCGACGTTGGCGTTGGCGCGGCGCGGGTTCTTCATCCCCTATCGCTACGCCGACGCGGTGCATGCGCCGGCGTTGTACCCCGAGATCGAGCCGGTCTTCGCCGCCGCGGTCGATCGCTTTCGCGCGCTGCTTGGCGAGACCGCGCGCTATCTCGACGCGTTCGCCGGCTTCGACAGTCTGCCGCCGCCCTCGCCGCGCTTCGCGCAGGACTGGTTTCCGCGGCTCGACGCGGCGATCGCCTACGCCATGGTCCGCGTCCATGCGCCGCGGCGCATCGTCGAAATCGGCTCCGGCCATTCGACGCGGTTCCTCGCCCGCGCCATCGCCGACGGCGGCCTCGCGACGCGGCTGACGGCGATCGATCCGGCGCCGCGCGCCGCCCTTGCCGGGCTTCCGGTCGACTGGTTCCAGGGTCCGGTGCAGGACGTGCCGCCGAAGGTAATGGGCGCGCTCGCGCCGGGCGATGTCCTGTTCGTCGATTCGAGCCATGTCTTGATGCCGGGCAGCGATGTCGATCTGATCTTGAACCGCGTGCTGCCGATCCTTCCCGCCGGCGCGCTGATCCACCTGCACGACATCTTTCTTCCCGACGGCTATCCGCCGGCATGGAGCTGGCGCGGCTACAACGAGCAGAGCGCGGTGGCGCCGCTGTTGACCAGCGGCGGCTATCGCCTGCTGTGGTCGTCGCGTTACGTGGCGACCCGCATGGCGAGCGAAGTTCGCGCCGCCGGGCTCGGCGCGCTCGCCCTGTTGCCAGGCGCGCACGAGGCGAGCCTGTGGCTGGAGAAGCTGTAGCTACTTGTACGGATCGGCGGCGTCGCGCAGGCCGTCGCCGAGGAAGTTGAACGCCAGCACGGTGACGATCACCGGCGCCACCGGCAGCATCAGCCAGGGATAAAGCGCGACGACGTTGATGTTTTGCGCCTCGGTCAGCAGCACGCCCCACGAGGTGAGCGGCGGGCGGAGGCCGAGGCCGAGGAACGAGAGCGCGGTCTCGCCGAGGATCATCGAGGGAATCGACAACGTCGCCGAAGCGATGAGGTGGCTCATGAAGCTCGGCAGTAAATGACGGCCGATGATTCGCTTCGGCTTGGCGCCCATCAGCATCGCGGCGGTGCAGAAGTCCTCCTCGCGCAAGGCCAGCAGCTTCGACCGCACGGCGCGCGCGAGACCCGTCCAGTCCAGGAGGCCGAGAATGAGCGTGATGCCGAAATAGACCCACAGCGGGCTCCATGACACCGGAAGCGCCGCCGACAGCGCCATCCACAACGGCAACTCGGGGAAGGAACGCAGCACCTCGATCACCCGCTGGACGACGTTGTCGACCCAGCCGCCGTAATACCCGGCCAGCCCGCCGAGCACGATGCCGAGCACGAAGCTCACGGTGATGCCGATGAGCCCGACGGTGAGCGAGATTCGTGCGCCATAGATCAGCCGCGACAGCATGTCGCGGCCAAGTCGATCGGTGCCGAAGAGAAACAACGTGCCATCCTTCGGCGGGCACACGAAGTGGAAATCGCCCGGGACGAGTCCCCAGAAATTATAATCGTCGCCGCGGCAGAAGAAGCGCAGCGGCTGCACCCGCGAACGATCCGCGGCGTATTCGCGCTTCAGCGTGTCGAGATCGAGACGGTAGTCGAGCGCATAGACGAACGGGCCGATGAATTCGCCATCGTGAAACAGCTGCAACGTCTGCGGCGGGGCGTAGATATATTCGGTATTGCGCGTGTGCAGGCTGTAGGGCGCGAGGAACTCGGCGATCACGATCGACGCATACATCGCCAACAGCACCGCCCCCGAAACGACGGCGAGACGGTGGCGCTTCAGCTTCCACCACATCATGCGCCACTGCGAGGCCATGTAATAGCGTTCGAGCTCCGGCGACAGCTTTTCGCCGGCGTAGGCGTCGAACGGCGCCGGGTTGACGTAGTGCGGCAGCCGCGGCGCCGCCGTGGCGAGATCGGGGCCGCTCATTTCGTCGCCTCGCCGTGGAGTCGGATGCGCGGATCGAGCGCCGCCAGCGCCAGATCGGAGAGGAACACGCCGATGACCACCAGACACGCTTCGATCATCAAGAACGATCCGGCGAGGTACATGTCCTGGCTCCGCAATGCGGAGAGCAGCATCGGTCCGTTGGTCGGCAACGAGAGCACCACCGAGACGATCGCCGCCCCGGAAATCAGGCTCGGCAGAAGGCTGCCGATGTCGGCGATGAATGGGTTGATCGCCATGCGCAGCGGATACTTGACCAGCAGGCGACCGGGCGGCAGGCCCTTAGCGCGCGCCGTCACGACGTACTGTTTTTGCAGTTCGTCGAGCAGGTTGGCGCGCAGGCGCCGTATCATCGCCGCCGTGCCCGAGGCGCCGATCACCAGCACCGGGATCCACAGATGCTCAAGCACCGACCGGAATTTGGCCCACGACATCGGCTGTTCGATGTATTGCGGATCGACCAGGCCGCCGATCGAGGTGCCGAATGCGACGTTGGCTAAATACAGCAGCACGAGGGCCAGTAGGAAGCTCGGCGTCGCAAGGCCGAGGAACCCCAGGAACGTCAAGCCGTAATCGCCCCACGAATACTGACGCGTCGCCGAATAGATGCCGATCGGAAACGCGACGACGTAGGTGAACAGCACCGTGACGAAGGCGACGATGAACGACAGCAGCAGCCGATCGCCGATCACCTGCGCGACCGGCAGATTGAACTCGAAGGAGTATCCGAGATCGCCCTGCAGCAGGCCGGCGACCCACAACAGGTATTGCTCGACGGGCGGGCGATCGAGGCCGTATTGCTGGCGCAGGAAGTTGATCTTCTCGAGGCTTGCCGCCTCGCCCTGGCTCTGCAGTTCGGCGACCAGCGTCGTGAGATAATCGCCGGGCGGAAGCTGGATGATGATGAAGACGATGGCGCTGATGGCGAGCAGCGTCGGGATCATGATCAAGATGCGGCGGATCAGGTAACTCAGCATCGCCGCCTCATTGCGCGGCACTCGCGGCGGTGCGTCGGGACTCGTCGAACCAGAACAATTCCGGACGGTAAATGCCGAAGAACGATCCCGGGTCCCAGTTATAGACGCCCTCGGCCGGCACGTTCCTCAGATGGTTGCTCACCACCACCGGCTGCTTGACGCCGGCGATGAGGCCGATGGTGAAAATCTGCTCGGCGTGGATTTCGAGCATGCGATGCCATATCCGTTCGCGCTCGGCGCGCGAATCGGCCAGGCGCCAATCCTCGTTCAGCCGCATCAATTCCTTGGCCGAGGGATCGTCCACCGCCTCGCCGCTGCCGCCGCGCGTCTCGACAAATTGGCCCCATTTCGGCCATTGCAGTTGCTGCTGCGAGGTCGGCGCCAGTTCGTCGGGCGGCGTGGCGGCGGTGGGCAAGCCGTTCTCGAGCCCCGACCACACCGACACCTTGGTCTGGCCGGCGAAGATCCGATTGCGGAACACCTCGCGCTGCGAAGGGCGCGAAAACAGCTTGACGCCGGCCTCGAGCCAAGAATCGTGGATGAGCTCGAGCACGTCGGTCTGTTCGGTGTCCTCGCCGGCGGTCTCGACGATGAGCTCGAGCGGCCGTCCATCGGGCAGCAGGCGCACGCCGCGGCCGTCGCGCTTGACCATGCCGATTTCGTCCAACAAGCGGTTGGCCGTGCGGAGGTCGAACTGGGCCGAGGCCAGGCGGTAATAATTCCGATAAAGCGGGCTTTGCGGCAGGACGGTGTTCGCCGCCTCGAGCGCCAGCCCGAAATAGATCACCTGGTTGATCTCGCGGCGGTTTATGGCGAGCGAAAGCGCGCGGCGGAAGCGTTGATCGCGGTTCAATCGCCGCCAGGTCGGGTCGGAAGCGTTAAGATTGGGAAACAGCGCGACATGCGATCCCTTGGCGGTGTTCCACAGGTGCACCGTGAATTCGTTGCGCTTCGATGCCTGGCGCAGGAAGGTGTAGTTGTTGAAGCTGATGCCGCGCGCTTGCAGATCGGCTTCGCCCGAACCGGTCTTGGCCGGAATCAATCGGCCGTCGGCGACGGTCGCCGCGACGCGGTCGATATAGGGTAGCTGCCTGCCCTCGGGATCGACGCGGTGGAAATAGGGATTGCGCACGAAGACGAAACGGTCGGCGGGCGGCTTGGTCTGCACCACCCATGGATCGAGCGTCGGTAGCTCGGGATTGTCGTTGCGATACTGGTTGTCGCGACGGTTATGCAGCGCCTGCCAGTTACGCACGCCAGCCTTCTTGACCTCGGCGGTCAAGGTCTCGGCGTCGGTGTATTTGGCATGAAACTGCTTCAAGTAATGCGCCGGCCGATAAATATAGAGCGGCGACGGGCCGGCGAGCGCCGGCAGGAAGTGCGGGTTGGGCGAGGCCCATGAATACCGCACGGTCGTCGCGTCGGGGAACTCCACGCGCGGCGGCTTGCCGTCGACCATCAGCACCTGCGGGGGTCCCAGCGGCGAAAGCTGCTTGTTGAGCACGACGTCCTGCCAGTAGTAGCGAAAATCCTCGCCGGTGAACGGCCGCCCGTCCGACCAGCGATGACCGCGCCGCAGCTTGAAGGTGAAGACGCGATCGCCATCCGATTCGACGGCTTCGACGATGTCCGGTTGAAGCTCGAACTTGGTGTCGTAGACGACCAGACGCGCGTAGCTGTAGACGACCATGAGCCGGACGTCCTGCGGCCGGCCGATCAGGAAGCGCAGCTCGCCGCCGTGCCGGCCAAGCTCCATGTCCTTGCCCTCGGGCATCGCCGTGAGCGGCGTTTCCGGCAGACGCTGTCCGATCGGCGGCAGTCGGCCGGCGGCGACCTCGGCGGCCAGCGACGGCGGCTCGATATAGGCGGCGAATGTCGGCGCCGGCATCAACGCCCACAGCGCGCCGATGAGCGTTGCGCCGCAGCGGATCACGCCACGGCCTCGGCGGCGCGGCCGCCGAGCTGTTCGGCGCCGGCGCGATCGGCACGCACGCAATGGCCGTGTCCGAGGTCGATGAGGTCGAGCCGGGTCGTGCCATCGATGGTGAAGGGATACGGCCAAGCGGCCGGGCTCGATGCGCGTCCCTCCATCAGCGCACGCAGGTCGAGCCGGTGATCGGGATCGGGTTCGGGCACGGCGGAAAGCAACGCCTGCGTGTACGGGTGCACGGGGTTGCGAAAAAGCGCTTCGCGCGGCGCGAATTCGACGAGACGTCCGGCGCACATCACCGCGATGCGGTCGGCGATGTAATCGACGACGGCGAGGTTGTGACTGATGAAAAGATAGGTTAGCCCCAACTCGTTCTTGAGGTCCTTGAGCAGGTTGAGGATCTGCGCCTGGATCGATACGTCGAGCGCCGATACCGGCTCGTCGCAGATCACCAGATCGGGCCTGAGCGCGAGCGCTCGGGCGATGCCGATGCGCTGGCGCTGGCCGCCCGAGAAACTATGCGGGTAGCGGTTGAGATAGCGCACGTCGAGGCCGACGAGCCGCATCAATTCGCGGACCATCTCGGCGCGGCTTGCCGCGTCGCCGACGCCATGGATCACCAGCGGTTCGCTGATGATGTCGAATACCGTCATGCGCGGATTGAGCGAGCTGAACGGATCTTGAAAAATGAACTGGATGCGCGTGCGAAACGCCGCTAGCTCGTCGACGCCCATGGCGAACACGTCGCGAATCTTTCCGCGATCGTTGAAGGCGACCTGGCCGGCGTCGGGGGTGAGCGCGCGCATCAGGATCTTCGACAACGTCGTCTTGCCGCAACCGCTCTCGCCGACCAGACCGAGGCATTCGCCGCGCTTGATGTCGAAACTGACGTCGTCGACCGCCAACACCGACATGTCCTTGCTGGCGCCGAACCAGCCGCTCTTGCGGATCGAGAAGCGCTTGCTGATGTGGCGGACCGTGAGCAGCGGCCGCTGCGCCTCCGGCGTCTCGGGCCATGGATCCTTCTTGGCCAAGAGGACGCTCGCCTGGTGCTTGATTTCGCGCAATGGCACCAGTCGCTCGCCCGGCTTCATGTGAAAACGCGGCACGGCGCGCAGCAGCGCCGAAAGGTAAGGATGCGTGGCGCGGCGGAAGATATCTTCGGTCGTCCCGGCCTCCATCACGCGTCCGCGGTAGAGCACCACGACCTCTTCGGCGACGTTGGCGACCACGCCGAGATCGTGGGTGATGAACAAGATCGCCATGCCGAGCTCGCGCTGCAGGTCGCGCAGCAATTTCAGGATCTGCGCCTGTATGGTGACGTCGAGCGCGGTCGTCGGTTCGTCGGCGATCAACAGCGATGGCCGGCAGACCAGCGCCATGGCGATCATTGCGCGTTGACGAAGCCCGCCGGAGAGTTCGAACGGGTACGTCGACAGCGCCTTGGCCGGATTGGGAAAGCCGACCAGGCGCAGCATCTCCTCGATCAGCGCCGTGCCCTCGGCCTTGCCGATGTCGCGATGCAAATGCAGCGCCTCGCCGATCTGATCGCCGACGGTGTGCAGCGGCGAAAGCGACGTCATCGGCTCTTGAAAGATGATCGAGATCCGGCCGCCGCGAATGTCGCGCATCTCGTCGCCATCGGGCGACAACTTGGCGATGTCGACCGCCGCGCCGTCGCCGCGCGGATCGGCCAACACGATCTCGCCCTGACTGACCCGCCCGACCTTGGGCAGGATGCCCATGATCGCCTGGCTCACTACCGATTTGCCGGAGCCGGATTCGCCGACCAGCGCGACCGTCGCGCCAGGACGCACGCGAAAGCTCACGCCATCGACCGCGCGGACGTCTTGATCGTGGACGCGAAAGTCGATGGCGAGGTCGCGAACGGTGAGAAGGTTGCCGTTCATGCGCTAGGGTCTTGTCGTCTCGTCGATGGTAATGCCAAGCGCGCCGAAATTGACGATCGTGGAGTGCGTCAGCTCCACCTGGTTGGCGATCGCCGCGTCGGCCGCCCAGCGCGCGACCTCGCCGAAGCCCTCGAGCCCGGAATCGATGCGGATCGTCCGGCCGGCGCCCCCCTTGAGCGTGAGTTGCATCCACCCCCCCGCGCGGTCCGATTTGGTCGAGAAATAGCTG
The DNA here is from genome assembly GCA_035250945.1 of Alphaproteobacteria bacterium. Taxonomy (GTDB): domain Bacteria; phylum Pseudomonadota; class Alphaproteobacteria; order CACIAM-22H2; family CACIAM-22H2; genus DATFES01. The sequence continues at coordinate 11,927 of DATFES010000392.1, forward strand.
AGCTTAACCGAACCCACCTCGCCAGCTTCTAGGCTAACCTGTCCTGGCTGGAAAATCGACAAGCCGGCGGGGGTCAGCTCGACCCGCGCGAATTGACGCCGCCCGGTGCGAAGGGCGAAAGCGGCGAACAGCGCCGCCAGCGGCAGGAGGATGTAAAGCGAGGCCGAGCCCGCGGGAACCATCATCGCCGGGCCGGCGGTGAGCGCCAGGCCGACCCCGGCGCGGGCATAATCTCCGACGACGGATTTTATCGGGTAGCGGTAGACGTTCATGCGCAGCTCGCGACACCAAAATCGAATATAGCCGGCGCGCCCCGCCACGCCGCCGCCCCGTGCGCCTGGACCCGGCCGAGGAACGCCTCGCAGAAGCGCCACGCCGCGGCGTCGTGGGCGAGATGGTGGGTGAGAAAACCCGTCGGTTCGTCCGGATCGACGTCTGCCACGCGGCGCCGGGCGAGATGATCGACGACTTGGCGCAATGCTGCGGCCTCGCCGGCGAAGCCGCGGGCCGTCCAGTTCATGATGTCGCAATGCGCATTCACCTGAATCAATCCAGGAATCGCCGTCGCGCGGGCCCCATGAGTCGACAACCCGACGTAACCGCCAAGGACCAGGCCGCGCGCTATCTCGGGCGCGATACGATTATGCGGCGGGACCAGGACTTTCAGCCAGCTTCCGCCGAACAATCGGTCGAGGGCCAGCCACCCGCGGGCGAGCTCGCCCAGGACAAAAGGCGTCGGCCGATGTGAACCGAGTTCAGCCTTGGGCGCGCCCGGCGGCGCGTGATTATTATGCTGCCAACCGTGCTGCATGACGGCGACGCCTGCCTCGCCCGAAAGGCGCTCGGCCAACGCCGGCGTGGCCCGGCCGGGAATGACGGCGAGCGCCAGCGGAACGCCGCTCGATCGATGGAGCGCCAGCGCGCGGTCGAGTGCTGGGCTTGGCGCCGTCGCGTCGTCGTCGCGCCACCACAGCGTCGCCGTGCGACCGGCGATGCCCCAGTGGTCGAGCTCGCGCTCTAATTCGTCCCAACCCGTCATCGCGGGCCCGCGCGTTCGGTAAGCCACGTCGCAACCAGACGCGCCGTCGTCGCCGCGCCGTCGCTCGCGAGCGCGCCTCGGGGCGGCGGCGGCAACGCGCTGGCTTGGGCGATCGCTGCGGCAAGCCGCTCCGCCGTCAGTCCGCCTTCGGCCACCACTTGCGCCCAGCCGCGCCGCGCGAGCGCTTCGGCGCGTTGCGTCTGCTCGCTCTCGCCGTCAGCGGCGAAGGGAACCAATACCGCGCGAACGCCGGCCTGGAGGATGTCCATGACGGTGTTATAGCCGGCCTGCGAAACCGAGACATGAGCGCGCGACAGCAGCGCCGGGAAATCGCCGCGCGCCGGCTCGACGACCAGACCCGGCTGTGCCGCAGCGCGGGCCTGGCGCACCGCATCGGCCGGAAGATTCGTCCCCAGCAGCAGCCGCCACGTCCGCGCCCCGGCCGCATGTCTGGTTTCGATCATGCGCCGGCGGCCCTGAATCGCCGCCGCGACGAGCGCAGCGCCGACGGCGCCGCCGCCGATCGAAACGACGACCTCCTCGCGCCCCTCGCCGCCGTTGGACGAATTCGCCGGCGGTGCCACGACGTAACCGGTGTAGACGACGCGCTCGCCCAGCCCGGCGGCGGCGGGATAGCTTGCTTGCAACGGCAGGAACGCGGGATCGCCGTGCACGAGCACGCGGTCGTAAAGGTCATAGGCGCGAAGCAGCGCCGCTTCGATCTTGCGCGGATCGGCGGGGGCGATCAACACGTCGCGCAGCGAACAGAGGACCAGCGGGCGCGGATCGAGCGCGCTCGCCGCCTCGATCAGCGGCGCAAGCTCGAAGGCGATCGCGCGCCGCCCGAAGGGATAGAGTTCCGTGATCACCGCGTCGGGCCGCAGCGCCGCCAGCCGCGCCAACACGAGCTCGCGCCGCATGGCGCGAAACGCATCGTCGATCGGCGCCCCGCCGGCGTCGACCAGGCGCCGGAACGTGACATCGGCAGCGGCGATCGGCGGCAACTGCGTCAGGCGGGCGGCGCCGAGCGGCAGGCCGGCGACCGGCGAACCGCCCGAGAGGATCTCGACGTCCATTCCGGCGGCGGCGAGCGCGGCGCCGATCGCCGCGGCGCGGCGGGCATGGCCGGTGCCGAGCAGATGTTGGACGTGCATCAGCACGCGATAGGTCATCGTCTTGGCGCCAGCGCGATGTTGACTGCGATTAACGCCGGGCGCCCGTCTTCGGCGAGGGCGAAGAGCTGCATGGCGTAAGGGTCGAGCGGGTGCGGCGCGGCCCCGAGCATGTCCCAGCCGACTGCGCGCGCATAGATGGCGCGGATGACGCCGCGATGCGTGATCGCGACCGTCGGCAGACCGGTTGCAGCGACCTCGGCCAGCAATGGCCGTAGTCGCGCCTGCACCATACGCGGACTTTCGCCTCGCGGCGGCGTGAAGTCGAGGCCGCGCCCCTCGTTCTGCGCAAGCGCCACGCCCAGTTCGCCGCGCAATGCGGCCAATGTGCGGCCCTCGAAATCGCCCCAATCCATCTCGATGAGCCGCGGCTCGACGACGCCGGTCAGCCCGAGCAGCGCCGCCGTATCGCGCGCGCGCCGCAGCGGCGAAACGAGGCAACGCCACCTTGCGAATTCGTCGGGGAGCGCGTGGTCGCGAAGGCGGGCTTGCGCCTGGGCGGAGAGCGCGATATCGGCCCGGCCCTGCAGCCGGCGCGCCGCATTCCAAGCGGTTCGGCCATGGCGCATCACCAACAGCTTCGCCGTCATGCGCCGGCCGCCACGCTTCGCAAGATGGCATCGAGGCGCGTCCCCGCCGCGGCGAGATCGTGTTCGGCAGCGACCTTGGCCAGCGCACGCTTCGACATTTCGATGCGTTGCGCCGGGTCGTCGAGCAACCCCCCTAGCGCGGCGGCGAACGAAGCGGCATCGCCCGGCGCGGTAAGCACGCCGGTGACGCCGTCGGCGACGATTTCGCCGACGCCGCCGGATCGCCCGGCGACCACCGGCAACCCGGACGCCTGCGCTTCGAGGATGGCCATGCCATATGCTTCATTGATCGCCGGCCAGACGAACAGGTCGCTCGCCGCATAAATTTGCGCCAAGGCATCGCCGCCGAGCGCTCCGAGCCAGGTCGTGCGCTTGGAGAGCGGAGCGAACGCCGCCAACGCGTCGTCGCGCGCCATGCCGTCGCCCACCACAAGCATTCGCCATCGCCGATCGTCGACACGCCGCAATGCCTCGGCAAGCAACCGATATGACGCCAGTTTGTCGCCAGCGCGCATCATGGCGACGGCGATGAGCCATGGTTCGTCGCCCGGCAGCCCATAGGCGCGCGCGAGATCGGCGCGAAAGCGCGCCCGATCGGCGCGCGCCGTTACAAACGGCGCCGAATCGAGGAACGGTTTCAGGCGATGGAGCCGGCTCGTCGCGGCGAGATACGGTCGCACACCCGGCTCGTCGACCGGGTTAAGCGAAACTACCGCGGCGGCGCGCTTGAGCGCGGCGGTCGCCGCCGCGTGCGCGAGCCCCC
>DATFES010000398.1:0-2328 GCA_035250945.1 Alphaproteobacteria bacterium
CGCCGAGGACCGCGCCGCCGACCGCGCTGCCGCCGGTGATCGCGCCGACCGCGGCGCCGGCTCCCGCGCCGATAGCGCCGCCCGACAGGACGCGCTGTTCGGTGGTGCTCATGTTCGAGCAGCCGCTAGCCAACAGACCGACCGCGGTGATCGCCGCGAGGATCGGCATCTTGGTCATCGCCAACTCCTATCGTTGTTGCCGCAAGCGTTGCCGAGTGCTTCTGCGCCAGCGGGCGCATGGATCCGCGACAATAAGAGTTACGCGATCGACGGGGGCATCGCTGCGACTTCACGGTGACCGGTGGCAACAAAATTGGGTCAAGACCGGTAATTTTTTCAATATTTTATAGTGATATATCAATATTTTAAGTTTACCTCTTGAGGTTTTACATGCGATGACCGAATTTGTCCGCGGAAATCGGTTGATAGTCGGCGACGTTGCCGATTTCGCGCACCAGCTTGTTCAGTATCGCCTCGGCGAAATCGGCGTAGTCGCGCGCCGAAAGCACGAAGGCGCCGCGACCGCCGACTACGGCGCGGCGATAATATTCGTCCAAGCCAGGCTCCTCATTGAGGATCGCCAGCCCATTGATCGTAACGCCGTCGGCGACAGCGCGATCACGTGCGGTTTCGGCCGCGATCCCGCGATTGTTGGTTCCATCTCCCGAGATGTCGATCACGGCACGGCCTTCGACAAAGTCGGATTTTTCGAACAGCGTGCGGGCGAATTCGATCGCCTCGCCGATCGCCGTCTCGCCGCCGACCACCAGACGCGGCGCGAGCGCCAGTTCGCGCGCGAAGCGATCGAGGCTCGCCGCGTCGTCGAGCCTCCGCCACGGATAGTTGATCCGCTGTTCGCCTTCGCCTGACCATTCGAACAGCGTCACCGCGATCGCTCGGTTCGGTCCCGACCCGATTGCGGCCAAGAGCTTGGGATGGCTTAAGGCCGCCGCGTAGCCCTCGAGTTGCAGATAGAACTCGTCAATGCTGACGCTCGACGACGAATCGACCGCGAGCACCAGGCGGACGTCGACAGGCTGGGCGTGGGCCGGAATTGCCGAGGCGCCGAATATCGCGAGCGACGCGGCGACGAAAGCAAGCAGGCGAAGGCGTACGCGATCGGCCATTATCGTTGGGCGGGAGTCAGAGCGTGCTTAAGGACGTAGGAGGATTGTGGCATTTTTGGCGCAAACCGCGAGGGATCATTGGCGATGGACCGCCCAGACCAGGACACACGGCTTCTGACCTGCTCTGAAATGGCGCGCGCCGACGCCGCGGCGGGGGCTGCCGGCATTACCAGCCTGGCGCTCATGGAGCAGGCGGGCGCTGCCGTCGTCCGCGAGATCGTTCGGCGCTATCCTCCGGGTCCGACGGTCGTGCTTTGCGGCCCGGGCAACAACGGCGGCGATGGCTTCGTCGTCGCACGGCTCCTTGGCGACAGCGGCTGGCCGGTGCGTGTGGCGCTCTTTGGCGATCGCGAGGCGCTCAAGGGCGACGCGGCGGCGAACGCGGGGCGCTGGACCGGCTCCATCGAATCGCTTGCGCCAACGTCGCTCGATGGCGCGGTTGTCGTCGTCGACGCGTTGTTTGGCGCTGGCTTGTCGCGCCCGCTCGATGGCGCGGCGCGCGACACGGTGCGTGAAATCGGCCGCCGGCGGCTGGCATGCGTGGCGGTCGATATTCCGAGCGGCGTCAGCGGCGACAACGGGGCGATTTTAGGCGGTGCGGACGGCGCCGCACCCGAGTGCGCGATCTCCGTCACGTTCTTTCGCCGCAAGCCGGGGCATCTCTTGCTACCTGGCCGCGCGCGCGCCGGCGAGGTCGTGGTCGCCGATATCGGTATTCCCGCGTCGATGCTTGAGGCGATCGCGCCCAAGACCCACGCCAATGAGCCGCCGCTCTGGGCCGCCGCATATCCATGGCCGCGCCTCGACGGTCATAAGTACCATCGCGGTCACGCGGTCATCGTCGGGGGGGTGCGATTGACCGGGGCGGGTCGCCTGGCGGCGCGCGGCGCGATGCGCGTCGGGGCCGGCTTGGTAACCGTTGCCGCCGATCCTGAAGCGATTGCCATCTACGCCGGCGATAGCGCCAGCGTGCTCACCGCGCCGATGCGCGATCTGCCGGCGTTTCGCGAACTCATCGCCGACGAACGGCGCAATGCGGTGCTGCTCGGGCCGGGCAACGGCGTCGACATGGCGACTCGCATGCGGGTCAAGGCGGCGCTTTCCGCCGGCAAAGCGTGCGTGCTTGACGCCGATGCGCTTAGCGTCTTCGCCGACGATCCCGGCGAATTATTCGCCGCGATCCGTGCCCCTTGCGTGCTGA
>DATFES010000422.1:0-2020 GCA_035250945.1 Alphaproteobacteria bacterium
CGGGTATTTCCAGGTGACGCAGCGCAATGGCCTGCGCTGGAGCGCCGCCAAGGCGTTCCTCCATCCGATCAGGAATCGCGCCAATCTCACGCTCGTGACGCACGCCCATGCGGTGCGGCTGAAACTCGAAGGCCGGCGCGCAGTCGGCGTCGCGTTCGATCGCGAGGGCGAATTATGCCATGCCGAAGCGCGCGGTGAGGTGCTGATGGCGACGGGATCGATCGGCTCGCCGCAACTGCTTCAAGCATCGGGGATCGGCCCCGGGGCACTGCTTGGCGAGCACGGCGTGCGCGTCGTCCACGATTTGCCCGGAGTGGGCGAGAACCTGCAAGATCACCTGCAGCTCCGGGTGATCTACAAAGTGCGGAACATCGGCACGCTCAACGAGGTGGTCAATAGCCCGCTCGGCAAACTGAAGATCGGCCTCGAATACCTCCTCTTTCGCAGCGGGCCGATGACGATGGGGGCGAGTCAGCTTGGATGCTTCGCCAAGAGCGATCCGTCGCGCGAGACGCCCAACCTCGAATACCACGTCCAGCCGCTGTCGACCGATCGGCTGGGCGACGGACTGCATCGGTTTCCAGCCATGACGGCGTCGGTGTGCAACGTTCGGCCCGAGAGTCGCGGCCACGTCAAAATCAGGAGCGCCGACACGCGCGTCCCGGCGGCGATAACCACCAACTATCTATCGACGCCGGGCGATCGCAAGGTCGCCGCCGACGCGATACGACTAACGCGCAAGATCGTTCTTCGGACCAAGACGTTCGCCCGCTTCGCGCCCGAGGAGTACCGCCCGGGACTGGCCGTCGACGGCGACGAAGCGCTCGCGCGCGCCGCCGGCGAGATCGGCACGACCATCTTCCATCCCGTCGGCACGTGCAAAATGGGCGGCGATGCGACGGCGGTCGTCGACGAGCGGCTCCGCGTTCACGGAATTGCCGGGCTGCGCGTGGTCGACGCCTCGATCATGCCGACGATCACGTCGGGCAACACCAATGCCCCGACGATCATGATCGCCGAAAAGGCGGCGGACATGATCAAGGCCGATCGGCGCGCTTGAGCCGCGCCCGCGGCGCGCCGGAGTAAGTAAAGTCAGCTTTCCTTTTTGCTTGCCCGTTTCAGATCGGCGCCATGAGCCCGCTTGTATGTCTGAATGTCTTTGAACCGTCCTTTGCTGTCGCGGACCGCGTACAGTTTCGTGCCGGTCTTGCTGCGATGGGTCGTGCGCTTTTTGCCCGCCATGATCCCCCCGCTCGGAATATGGGCCGCGCGCCGGAATGGCGGCGACGCCCAAATTGTGGCGGGAAAGCGCTGGCCGTCAAGCTTGGCGCACCGGGGAGCGACGATTACCTAAAGCTGGGCGCCTCTAACGCTAAAGGAGATCGTCTTGACTCAATCGGCCGCTGAAGTGATCCACGCGTACTACGCCGCGTTCAATGCCAACGACCTGGAACGGTTCCTGACCTTGCTGAGCGAGGACATCGTTCACGACATCAATCAGGGCGACCGCGAAACCGGCCGCGCGGCCTTCGCCTCTTTCATGCGCCGCATGGGGCGATGCTATCGCGAACGGATCGTCGATTCGGTCGTGTTCAGCGAGCCGACCGGAAAGCGCGTCGCCGCCGAGTTCACCGTGCTCGGCGAATACATTGCCAGCGAGGAGGGGCTGCCGCCGGCGCGCGGGCAGCGCTACCGGATCGCCGGCGGCAGCTTTTTCGAGGTCCGCGACGGCAAGATTGCGCGCGTCACCAACTATTACAACGTCCAGGACTGGCTTCGCCAGGCAAGGGCCGGTTGAGCCGCCTGGCGATGCCGCGTGGTCAAAAGATCGTGAATGGCCGGGTGATTTGTCGGTCGACGTCGGCGCGCGTCAAACCGACGTCCGCCAACGTGCGGTCGTCGAGCTCGGCAAGCGCATGGCGATGGCGAGCCCGCTCCTGCCAGGCTAGCGCCGTGGCGGCCAAGGTTTTCAACACGCCGAGCGCCTCGGCTGCCACCACTGCGGGGAACCGATTCAGCG
>DATFES010000467.1:0-4351 GCA_035250945.1 Alphaproteobacteria bacterium
ACAAGTCCACCGGCGGCGGCGTTGCGGGGCGGAGGCGAATGCCGTTATGGTGCGCGCCCCGGCTGGCGGGCCAGGCGCCAGCCCGGCGGTGCGATTGGGGCGTGGCCAAGAGGTAAGGCAGCGGATTTTGGTTCCGCGATCCCTGGTTCGAATCCAGGCGCCCCAGCCAGCTCGGTTCCTGCAGCCGGCCAAAAAAAAGCGCGCCTCGCTGTGCGAGACGCGCTCCCGAGGTCGACCAACCGCTTAGTGCAGCGGGAAGGTGATCCCGAACGAGAACGACGGATAGACTGGCCGCGGCGCGTAGACCACTGGAGGCGGCGGGTAGTAGGCCACCGGCGGCGGCGCGTGATAGACGACGCGCGGCGGCGGATAATAGACGACGCGCGGCGGGGCGTAGTAGCGGCCGTGCTTGTAGTAGTGCTTGTAGTGCTTGTCATGGCCGTGACGCCAGCCGTCCGCCTTGGCAGGCGCCGGCGCCGCGACGCCGAGACCCAAAGCCAGCACGGTAGCGCCGGCAATCAGACCCAGGCGGCGAAACGAGAAAACGGCTGCGGAGGTCATGGCAGTGTCCTTTGTTCGAGGGTTTGCTGACCCTGGTAACAACGCACGAGCGGCCAAAACCCGTTGTGACAAAACTATAGCTGGGAACGCTAATCCTTACCGTGGGTTAACCACGCCCGGTCAATGCCTGGCGACCCATCTGCTGTAACAGTATACGGAAACGCCCATCGTTGGGGTCGGCCGGCCGCTTCATCCAGCCGTGGACAGCGGCAATCGGTCGTTTACGGTTACAAAATACCGCACGAATGTTTATCGGCGATTCGCCGGTGACGTGGGTTTTTGGCGGGGTCGCGCCGCACACCAAATCGGCGTTGTACCCGGGCGCCGGATCGAACAGCCAGACAAGCCGTGCCGACGGTACGTTGGTCTTGTCGCCGATCGGCTCGAAGCGGAGCCACGGCTCGGTAAAGGCGCCGCCAAGCGCGTCGGCCACGATTGCCGCCGCCCTGTCGGAGGGGTCGCCAAACGGCTCGCCCAGGACGGCCACTTCGACCGGGCCGGCGCTACCGACGGATTGGGTAATACTCCAGACATCGGGCGTGGTCGTGAAACTCAAATTGCTGGCCGGACCATCGTCGCAAGCCGTCGCCATCAACGCCACGGCAGCGGCGATGACCCTTCGGATCGATCGTTTCATGCGGTCAAAATACCCCGATACCCCGGTAGTTCCATTGAATGACGTCGACGCAAGGATCGGCCTAGTTCGGCGACCCGTCGTTGCCAAGTCCGCGCGCCTCGACATAGATGCGAATGGCCTCGCGCAGCAACGGATCGCGCTCGGCCCACCGAACCATGATGCGATGGGCGGAAAACCAGTCGCCGTCGGCGCTGTCCAAGGCCTGCGTGGCTGCCTTCTCGGCAAGCTGTTTGGCTTCGAACGATGTCATGCCCCACGCGCGACGTAATTGATGCCTAACGAGTTCTTCAATTGCACCGAGCGGGCTTCGGGTCGATCGCCGACGAAGATTATTGTCCGAACCCGGAAAATTATTGTTGCTTTTCAATGACTATGAACCCGGCACCTGCCACCTGGTCAAGTAAAATTGACCGTATGCAGCCGAATATCCAATCGGCGGCCTAATTCGATTGCTGCAAACCGCCGGGCCAGGCCCGGCGTCAGCTCAAAAAGGGATAAATTCGATATTGCCGCTGTGCTGGATCAGCTTGGCAAGTCCAAGCCGCTGCGCAACGCGTTGCGGGGTGTCGAGAAACTTGAGCCCGCAGCGGTCGGCTTCGATCCACACCACCCGGGCCGGCAGATGCCCGTACGGGTCGATATGCAGGATCACCACCGTGTCGATGGCCAAGTCATGAACCGCAATGACCAGCGCGCCGCTGGCCGAAACATTGGCGATCGTGCCTGGAATCTCGCGCGCGCCGTCATGAATTGTACCTTCCCAGGCGATCGGCAGCCGCTGATGCTGGCGGCGCTCCAGGCCGTCGTCGACCACCTCGCCGGTCGCAAGGTCGACGGCGTAGCTGGCGTGGTGGCGCGGTCGGTTGCTGCGTTTCTTCATCGCCGACTCCCCCCATGGGATGCGAGTGCATTCCGGTGGTAGCCAACCCTAGTCCATGGATCGTTGACGGCCGATTAACAGGGACACGAGTTAAGCCGCCGCGCGGGCCAAAAGGCTAAGCCCTGTCGTAAGATAGAGGATCAGCAGTACGCGGTCGAAACGGCGCTGAGGCAGCCGCCGCCGGACCTTTTGCCCCAGCCAGAGTCCAAGCAAGACGGGCACGGCTGCGGCGAACGACGCGGCGAGATCGGCCGGGGCGAGAATACGAAACGTCAACAGTCCGAGGGTCAGGCCCAGGGTTCCGCTGAGGAACAGCATCGAAATCGCCGGCACGAATTCCTCCTTGGTCAGCCGCAGCGCCGCCAGGTAGAGGAACAACGGCGGGCCGTAGAGGCTCGACGCGCCGCCGATCAGCCCGGCAGCCACGCCGACGAGCGGCCCGGCCCAACGCTCATGCGCCGGCGGCACGCGCAGATGCGGCCAGATCTGCGCAGCCAAAGGAAAGACGATGATCGACGCGCCCATCACCGCGTAAAGCGCGGGCTCGGGAATCAAAACAAGCGCGTTGACGCCGAAGACGATGACCGCGACGAGGCAGGCGATTGCCGGCCAGAAGCGCCGCAGCGTAGGCAGAAAACGGCCGCCCTCGAAGCTCTGGGCGAGATTCGTCGCGATGATCGGCACGACCAGCAGCCCGACCGCCGTCTTGACGCTGACCACCGTGGTCAACAGCGGCAGCGCCACGAGCGGAAGGCCGACGCCCGCCACGCCCTTGACGGCGCCGCCGAGGAAAAGAAAAACGGCGCTGGCGAGCGCGGCGGCGTCGATTTCCATGCAATCGCCAATCTAGCGGCGCCAAGCGCGGGGCGGCAATCGTCGGCGGGCCTGCCCGCGGCCCAATGGCTGCCGACCGGCGTCCCCGACGACGTCACATCCATGTGATCGACGGCGAAAAGAGTGGCGCGTTTTCCGGCGTGCGCAACAATCGGCGATCCAGGCCGTTTGAGGAGGCGCCGATGGTCGCATGCATGTCTGCGCTACGCGGCGCGCTGGCTGGGATCGCATTCGCCATCGCCGCGACGAGCGGGGCGATATCGGGCGCGGCGGCGGCCGAGGCGGATGCTTGGACTCGCGACGATCATGTCATCTACGACGACAGCCGCGCCCTCATCTTCGGCGGACCGACCGAGGCGCAAGCCGCGCTGGCGCGGCTGCAGTCGCTCGGCCGGATCGACACCGCGGCGATCTTGATTCTCTCCGCGCGCTACGTGCGGCTGCTCGAGGGCGACATCAACGTCGCGCTGCAACAGATCACCGGCGAGAAAAAGGCAAGCGGATGGTTCGATTGGATGGTGTGGCAGGAACGCCATCCCGAGGCAAAGCCGCATGCCAGCTTCCATCGCGTGGCGCACGAGTTGTTCACCCGCGTCGACTCCGACTTCACGCGTTTCGTCTGGCCGGGCCTGCCAAGAGATATCCGCTACGAGGAGATCGTCTGGGGCGGCGTGTCGGTCGACGGCATTCCGGCGCTCGTTAATCCCAAGCACATCACACCGCACGAAGCAACGTACCTGTCGCCCGACGAGCTGGTCTTCGGCGTCGCCATCAACGGCGACGCGCGCGCCTATCCGCTGCGCATCATGGACTGGCACGAGATGTTCAACGACGTGGTTGGCGGCGTGCCGGTGGCGCTCGCCTATTGCACGTTGTGCGGCGCCGGCATCTTGTTCGACGCCCGCGTCGAGGGTTTCTCCACGCCGCTCGAATTCGGCTCCTCGGGCCTGCTCTATCGTTCGAACAAGCTGATGTACGACCGCCAGACCGACAGTCTGTGGAACCAGTTCACCGGCAAGCCGGTGGTAGGAGCGCTGGTCGGCGCCGGCATCCAGCTCAAGATGCTGCCCGTCGCCATTACGTCGTGGAAGGACTGGCTCGCCGCCAATCCTGCGACCAAGGTGCTGTCGCTCGAGACCGGGCACAGCCGCGACTACACGCCCGGCGCGCCATACAGCCGCTATTTCTCGAGCCCCGATCTAATGTTTCCCGCCGCCGTGGGCGACACGCGCATCCGCCAGAAGGATTACATCTTCGGCATCCGCGCCTTCGGCGGTCAGAAATCATGGCCGGTCGAGACATTTCGCTACAAGCGCGTGGTCAACGACACGGTCGGGCAAATCGATGTCGTGCTGATCGGCGATGCGGCCACGCGCACCGTGCGCGCCTATCGTCGCGACGGGCGCGCCTTCGAGCCGGGCGGCGCGCCTGACGAACTC